>QIGP01000316.1 GCA_003228965.1 Gammaproteobacteria bacterium | reverse complement strand
AGCGTGCATCTGAAAAGCCGGATAGGCGCCCCAGAAACCTGGAACGCCGGACTGCTCAGGATCTACTGCGTTGACTGCCCGTATTTCGGTGGCACGAATATCGGGGGCTGCCGCGTAACTCCAGACTTCCTCCGTCGGCCAATGTTCACCGCCTGGAGTAAATACCAAGCGCTCCAGGGGTGCCGGCGCCAACGCGCGAAAAGTGAATTTCCAGCTCCCGGGTCTTGCCTGAATCTTGAGATTACCTTCGTCGTCCAATCTCGCGGGCAAGGGAGCTTCCATAGCCGCCGGAATAAACCCTGGAGGGACCAATTGTCCAATGGTCTCCTCTCGCGACTCACCTGCAATATCTATCTGCAACTGTACTTCCACAACCACGGGCGCGCCGTCTTTAACAAGACGATACACGCTAACGCTAATCTGATTTTCGGCCTGTTGCGTTTCTGTTTGTAGACCTTGACTGATCCATACTTCACGTGCGTTCCAGCGTGGTCTCGCCATAGATTGATCTTCGATTGTCAACGAAAGCAAACCCGTGCCATTCCCAAGCAATAACGTATCGGGCGTTCGGGACCATTGGAAAACACCTGCAATGGTATGTTCGCCCGGCTCCAGGAAAAGTACGGGACGTTGGCCACGCTTAACCACAGGCGCAGGCTTACCGTCCACCGTAACATCGAGCGGCCAAGAATCGTCGCCACCTGGTAAGGTAAAATATTGCTCGTCGAATACTTCTACAATCTGGCGAAAGCGGCCACCTTGAGAGTCAATATTCAAATTCAAGCGACCGGGCCACACACAGCGATAGACCTTGCCCGATACCGGGCAGGCCACGTATTCGTGGCCATGCAATACCCATTCTTGCCACGACGACAACTCTTGCGGAACGTAAACGTCCTGCGCGTTGGCAAGCGGACCAAAAACAAGAACACAGACGAGCAAAAACAGTCGCATTGACTTCATAGAGCCTCCAGCTATGGCATAAGCAGCCCATCAGCTGATCACAATGCCCGCAAGTTCATCGAATATAAATATTCAAAATACCATTGGGCCTTCAGTGAACATTTAACCTTGAAAAAAGAGGAACAAACTGAGAAATATCTTGAAACGCCGTTACACAGTTGTTAACAATATCCGTGTCACACCGACGTTCTCGAAAGCGAAACATTGTTCGTTAACCGCAAAATCGAAATCGAACTGGGGGTCACCAATCTTCAACCAACGCTCATCTGGAAACTGAGGCAACGGATCGATATGCGACTCACTGGCAAGCAAGTCCGAGTCCGGCCTGTTCTGCTCAATGAATTCGGCATTGGCCACTTGCGCCAACACAATCAGAAGCGCTCCCAATAATTTATACGACGTCATGTTAGTCCTTTACATTTGGCTTTGCTTCGGCGCCAATGCCCAACTAAACCCAAATCTGACCTGATTTTCGATAAATGCCAACTGTCTCCCAGGACCGACGACGGCGATAACGTCCAAAGACTATAGATTAACATGCCGCAGCAATAATTCACGCTGACTGCGATTTCCTACTTTCCTAATGCGTAACACTTCGTTTTTACTACGATAATGTTACTCTCCCCAACAGAAACCGATCATTAAACCCACCCTGTCGAGTAGCCCACTATGTGTCAAAGAACGCTTTTAACCGCCCGCTTCCTACGATGAAGAAGCCACCGCAACGAATCAGCATTTTTGTTGACGTACAAAACATTTATTACACCTGTCGCCAGGCCTACTCGAAAAATTTCGACTACAACAAGTTTTGGGCACACGCTACTGAAAACCGGGAAGTCGTCGGCGCCTTTGCCTACGCCACGGATCGTGGGGACGAGAAACAGCAGCAGTTCCAGAACATCTTACGAGCCATTGGGTTTACCGTAAAGTTAAAACCCATGTTAAAGCGCAAAGACGGTACCACCAAGGCCGACTGGGACGTGGGCATCGCGTTAGATGTATACGAAGCCGCTCAGGAATGCGACAAGATCATTCTTGCCACAGGCGACGGCGATTTTGGAGTGCTCCTTCAGAGAATAAAGCAGCGCTTTGATACAGGCACCGAGGTTTATGGGGTGCCGCAGTTAAGTTCGGCTTTGTTAACGGTTGAAGCTAGTCGGTTCATTCCTATTAGTACCGGGTTGTTGCTTTAAGGGCGTCACACGGTTTAGTTGAATAGATACTGTGGGAGCACTCCAGGAGTATTGATTCAACCTTGCCTTCGCATTTAATCACGGCTGAAGCCGCTATTTGGATTTTGCAGGTTTGGCAGGTTTGCCTTTGGCGAACTTCTTGCTTGCCTTGGGCTTGCCTGACTTAGGCTTGTCTGCTTTTGTCTTGCTCCCCCAAGGCTCGTCTGATTTGGGCTTACCTGCCTTAGACTTGCTTGATTTAGTTTTGTCTGCTTTGGATTTGCTTGCCCAAGGCTTAACTGAGCCGGGCTTCTTGCCACCGCTCTTCGTTTTCGCCTTCCAGTCACTCTTCTTGGCCGGCTTTGAATCAGTATTTTTCTTTCCCTTGAAACGCGTAGCATCGAACAAGGTCAGGTCGATTCGTTTGCCGCAAATCTTCACGTCCCTGAGAGCATCAAAGGACTCCCCTGGCAGATCCTTCGGAAGGTCAATCAAACTAAAGTTGGTCTCAATTTCGATATGGCCAATCTGGTCGGAGTTCAGATCTGCTTCATTGGCAATAGCACCCACGATATTGCCGGGCTTCACACCGTGGCGATAGCCGACACTTATACGGTAGCGTTGCTTATCGGCGTCAGGCCCAGCGGACTTACCATGTTTATCACGCTTCCCTTTAGGCCCTTTTGGCCGATCTTTGCCACGAAAGTCATCGAACGATTTGCTGACCACCGGATCTCTTCCAGGCGCCACTTCCAAAGGCCGGTCGGCGCTGTGCATTTTTGCCAGTGCCGCCGCAATTTCAATCGGCGGAACATTGTGCTCTTGTTGGTATTGTTCAATTACGTCTTGCATGAACGACAAGCCGCCGCCTGAAAGTGTGTCGCTAATTTTTTGTTTAAAATCCCGAATACGTTTATTGCTGATGACTTCTCGCGAGGGAAGCTCCAACGCCTCAATAGGCTGGCGTGTCGCACGTTCAATTGTATTCAACATGCGCCGTTCTCGAGGTGCTACAAATAGAATGGCGTCACCTCGACGTCCCGCTCGTCCTGTACGTCCAATACGATGAATATAGGCTTCAGCGTCGTACGGAATATCGTAATTTACAACGTGGCTGATTCTATCTACATCGAGCCCCCTGGCAGCAACATCTGTGGCAACCAGTATATCCAGCGAGCCGTTCTTAAGCCGCTTAATCATTTGCTCTCGCATTGTCTGAGCCATGTCACCGTTGAGTGCAGCTGCAGCGTAACCACGCGCGTCCAGTTTTTCAGCAAGCTCAGTGGTAGCGATCTTGGTGCGTGCGAAAACAAGAATAGCGTCGAACGTTTCTGCTTCCAGTATTCGTGTCAGTGCGTCCAGTTTTTTCATGCCGCTGACTAGCCAGTAACGCTGGCGAATGGTTTCGGCAGTCGCCGTTCCACCTTCTATAGACACTTCTTGAGGATCGCGAAGATGCTTACGAGCAATGCGCTCGACACCTTTTGGCATGGTGGCCGAGAACAGTGCCGTTTGACGCTCTTCAGGAGTCTGTTCCAGAATCCACTCCACCTCGTCAACAAAACCCATTCGCAGCATTTCGTCTGCTTCATCCAGAACAAGCGCATTAAGCTTGTCAAGCTTTAGAGTGCCTCTACGCATGTGATCCATTACTCGACCTGGCGTACCCACAACAACGTGAACACCTCGTCTCAACGCTCGAAGCTGACCGCTGTATTCCTGTCCACCGTAAATGGCCAAGACGTTGAAGCCCGACATGTTGGCCGCATAACGTTTGAACGCCTCGGCCACCTGCTTGGCGAGCTCACGTGTTGGCGTGAGACAAATCACTTGTACATGTTTAGCGTCGAGATCAATTCGCGATAACAGAGGCAACGCGAAGGCGGCTGTTTTACCCGTACCCGTCGGTGCCCGCCCAAGTAAATCCTGCCCTTCGAGCAGCGGCGGTATAGCCATCGCCTGAATCGGTGATGGTGATTCGTAGCCTACTGAATCAATCGCTTGCATCAACTCTTCGCAGAGATTGAGGTCGCGGAAATGGGTGGTCGTTGGGGCCGAATCTGACATGTGACGCTCTTTAAATAAATCTGACTGGATGTAAAATTGCTGATGTCGCAGAAGGATTGCGGCTTGCACAAGACACATCGCGCTTAAGAAGAAGTTAAATTCAAGACTCTACGTTGGCTGGCGCATGGTACAGGCACCGACTCCGATAGCCTAATTTGAAGGGAAGGTAATGGAAAAATCCCTATGGGACAATGACTTCCAGGGCTGCTGCAGGTAGTGCTGCGAGCAAATCGAGCCATGACAGGTAAGGATCCCTCTACTTTATTGCCGTAACGCCAATGCGGTGCAGGCACAGCTTGCTGCAATGGTAATGGGTACCGTAAGCGTTAGCGGAGGCACACCTGCCTGCACAGCAATAGCGCCCATCACCGGCAACAGCGTCGCAGTCGTTACAAGGTTGCTTGTTAGCTCGGTTAAAAAGATAACCAACGCTGTGTCGTAGTTCTCGGCCATATACCCAACCAACTACGCGTTTGGCGGCGTTCCGATTGGGCCGTGGTAGAACTAAAAAAGGCGAGACCGTTTCCGGTCTCGCCTCTTTAACAAACTTCGAAAAGTCTATTTAAGCAATTTAATGCCTAGATCTTTTTGATGTTCTCAGCTTGAAGGCCTTTTTGACCCTGGGTAACTGTGAACTCAACTTTTTGACCTTCAGCTAGCGTTTTGAAGCCGTCTCCAGCATCGGCAATCTGACCAAAGTGTGCGAACACATCCGGGCCACTTTCTTGCTCGATAAAACCAAAACCTTTAGCGTCGTTGAACCATTTAACGGTTCCTGTAGTAGTTGACATGTAATTGTCTTCCTAAATTAAGATATTGAATGCCTGTCGAGAAACCTCTCAAGGCAAGAATCGCTTTAAGTGTAGCAATTAAACTTTAGGAAACAGGTCATGCACTAAACAGAACATTGAAATGGAACACATAAAATCTATACAAACTTACAAGCTGGGTGAATTGTAGTCGGCTCAAGATCTAAGTCAATGAAAACCTGCGTTTTCTTTGAAATAAGATCAGAAAAGACCAAAATTCAGGCTGTATTAGAGCATATCGACATGAATGGGAGCTGAATGGCACATTTCTCAGGGCTTTAGCTCAAAAACTTAATAACCAAAGTGTCAGAAGACCCTCATTATAAATAGGCATTTTGCTGAAAATGTAGCACAAACATGCGGTGGTTGAGAAAGAAACGGCAGTCATTGACCAGAACTCGTTCGCATCGAAGCAAACAATGCATGTGTTGCTACCTGTGACAGGCTCTTGGCCAGGGTTCTTTGACGTCTGAACTACGACGCGAACATGATCATGATGCCTGCGGCGACCGCTGAACCGATTACTCCGGCTACATTTGGCCCCATCGCATGCATGAGTAGAATGTTATGTGGATTTGCCTCTTGCCCGACTTTATTTGCTACGCGCGCGGCCATGGGGACAGCGGATACGCCGGCCGCGCCAATCAGTGGGTTAATCGGCTGTTTTGACACCTTGTTCATTAACTTGCCCATTAGTACGCCACTAGCTGTACCTATGGCAAACGCGACCATGCCAAGAAGGAGAATACCGAGAGTGCTGGACACTAAAAATTGTTCGGCGCCGAGTTTTGAACCAACGGCCAAACCCAGAAAAATAGTAACGATATTAATGAGAGCGTTTTGCGTAGTGTCTGAAAGTCGATCGACCACTCCACATTCACGCATAAGATTGCCAAAACACAACATACCCAAAAGTGGTGCGGCGGATGGCAACAATAGAGCGACCAATAACAGAAGCATCAGCGGAAAAATGACACGTTCAGTTTTCGACACTTCCCGAAGCTGTACCATTTCAATTTTGCGTTCTTCTTCTGTTGTAAGCAGCTTCATGATGGGTGGCTGAATGAGAGGAACGAGTGCCATATAGGAGTATGCGGCTACGGCAATGGCACCGAGTAAATCCGGGGCGAGCTGACCCGCTACGTAGATAGCGGTTGGACCGTCCGCGCCACCGATAATACCGATGGCGGCGGCTTCTTTAAGCGTGAAGTCCATAACACCCAACTGGGTTAACCCAAGCGCACCCAGCAGCGTTGCAAAAATGCCGAACTGCGCAGCAGCCCCGAGGAACAACGTCCGAGGGTTAGCCAACAGCGGACCGAAATCGGTCATTGCTCCAACGCCCATAAATATGACGAGTGGAAATACGCCCGTTTCAATGCCTATGACGTACGACAGGTGCAAAAGACCATCACCGGTCGCAATCTCGACGCCGGGTATGTTGCTGAGCAGTCCGCCAAAGCCAATGGTGACCAGCAGCAGCGGCTCAAACTTGCGGACAATACCAAGATAGAGAAGCAGCAAACACACGCCAAGCATGATCGCTTGCCCAAGTGTTATTTGATATAGACCCGAACCGATCCAAATTTGCTCAACGAGTTCCATTGACTAAGGCGCCCCTACGAAATCGACACAAGCGGGTCACCAACTTTGACCACGTCGCCCTCGCCTACTATGACCTGGGACACTTTTCCTGAGCACGGAGCAACGACAGTCGTTTCCATTTTCATCGCCTCTACAACGATCAGCGGATCGCCTTTGTTCACCGTTGAGCCTGGGGTTACGTGTACTTTAAAAATATTGCCGGCTAACACGGCTTTCACCATTTCGCCGCCTATGGCATATCCTGCAGACGCCACAGCAGATGCGGCCTGAACACTGGACAACTGACCAGTTTCGGCCACTTCCACCGAAAACTCTTTGCCGTTCACTCTTACACTATAAACATCGGTGCCGGCAGAAACACAAGACGCGGGAATCGCAACAGCCTCAACTTGCCCGCTTCCGGGAACTGGTTCAAACGCGTCTGGATTGTCGCGGTTTTGGAGAAACTTTGTGCCTATTTCGGGGAATAAGGCGTAAATCAAAACATCGTCTACGACATCATCCGCAAGCCGGATGTCTTTGTCCCTGGCAAGCGCCATCAATTTGTCAGTCTGAATATCAAGCTCAGGGTCGAGCACGTCGGCCGGACGACACGTCATAGGCTCTGCGCCTTTGAGTACTTTGGCTTGCAACGCCGCATCAACCGCCGCAGGCGTGGCACCGTACTCACCTTTTAGAATACCCGCTGTCTCTTTTGTAATATTGGTGTAACGCGAGCCAGACATGACGTTAATGACAGCCTGAGTGCCGACAATTTGAGACGTTGGCGTTACCAAAGGTAACGTGCCAAGGTCTTTGCGTACACGCGGAATTTCTTCGAGCACTTCGTCTAGCTTGTCCGAGGAATTTTGCTCCCGAAGCTGATTCTCCAGATTGGTCAGCATGCCACCTGGAACCTGAGCTACAAGAATGCGAGAGTCCACACCTTTTAATGCGCCCTCAAACTTGGCGTACTTTTTTCGTACTTCACGAAAGTACGCGGCGATTTCTTCGATCAGAACCAAATTCAATCCGGTGTCTCGGTCGGTGCCTTCGAAAATAGCTACCAGAGACTCGGTAGGCGAATGACCGTAGGTCATGCTCATGGAAGATACTGACGTATCGATATTGTCGATACCGGCTTCGATCGCTTTTACATTTGTCGCAGTAGACATGCCCGTAGTCGCGTGACAGTGCATATGGATGGGGACATTGACGGCTTTTTTCAGTCGACTTACCAGATCAAACGCAACGTAAGGGCGTAACAGCCCCGCCATGTCTTTAATGCAAATTGAATGTGCGCCCATGTCTTCAATGCGCCGACCCATGTCAACCCAGTAGTCCACCGTGTGAATATCGCTGACGGTATACGACATGGTTCCTTGCGCGTGCTTGTCTACTGCAAGCGTAGCTTTGATCGCAGTTTCAAGGTTTCGAAGATCGTTAAGAGCATCGAAAATCCGCAAGACGTCGACACCGTTAACGGCACATCGCTCGACGAATTTTTCGACCAGATCGTCGGCGTAGTGTCGGTACCCAAGAATATTTTGCCCACGGAACAGCATTTGCTGAGGCGTGTTGGGCATGGCCGCTTTAAGAAGCCGGATACGTTCCCAGGGATCTTCTCCAAGGTACCGAATGCACGAGTCGAAGGTAGCGCCTCCCCAGGACTCCATTGACCAGTAGCCCACCTGATCAAGTTTCTCTGCAATGGGAAGCATGTCGTCAATGCGCATGCGTGTTGCCAACAGGCTTTGGTGCCCGTCACGTAGCACAAGTTCGGTTATTCCAAGAGGGGTCTTGATATCCAACTAACTTCCTTATAAGTATTTACGAACGAGACGCACGGTGCCGGGCAATGGCTGCGGTAATTACCGCAACCTCTTCGTCGCTAACATCAACGGGTACTTCCGGGGGCCAGAACCGGTTAACAACAAACGCCAACAACGTCATACCAGCAACCAGCACGGTCAGGAACACAAACACCGTACCCATACCTACGAGCATCAATGTGAGCCCTTGTTCAAGTAGCGAAGGCTGCATAGCGATCCAGTTTTGAAGTGACCTATGATTATACTGATTTTGCTGCAACGCGATAGTCGCATTTTAAATGAAGTAATGAAAAACAACATCTGATCATCTGATCATCTGATATTAAGTGGCTGCCATGATGATAAATTGTCACTAGCGCAAAGCAATAGCCCACGAAAAAACCAATATGCCAACTGCTGCACTGCCCGCCACGCACTGGGACAATCGGTGCTTTGCCAAGGCTGCAGGAAATAATGCAAAGACCAAACCGATGAGCAGACCACTGACAAAACCGGTTAAATGAGCACCAACATCGGTACGCTCTGTGCCCGTGCCGGTAAATGCAAGCAGTGCTACACCGCCCACGATGGGTCCAAGGCGACTAACCCAACGGTCCTGCGGAAAAAATTTTCGCCTCCAGGAATAAGCCGCGACCAAACCTAACGCGCCAAAAATCGCAGTAGATGCGCCCACTGACGTGTGAGAAGCCAATTGCAGATAGCTATTAAACCAGTTACCAATTGCACCTGACAACAAAATGCCTAACCAACCGACCCCGGAACCGAAGAACTGGCCTGCAAAATAACCGAAGAGTATTCCAAATCCAAGGTTGCCCAAGAGATGTCCCACGTCTGCGTGCAAGGTTAGTGCCGTAAACGTTCGCCACCACTGTCCGTCCATCACAAGACCAGCGTCGACCTTGCCAAGAGAAAACCAGTCAGAACCAAAAAATCCAGCGCCTGCGACCCAACCAAACACAACCATGAGCACCACGTATGTAAATAAACCAGGCCATGGATTCAATGGAATCAGCTTCGGTGCTTCATGCCGAGATTTCCAGTTAACGTTTTCTTTTTGGTAAGCAACCAGTTCCTCCTGAGCGTCGCGCAAGTCATCTTCAGGCACTAACAGCTGGTAACGACCTTCGGTTACCAACGTTTCAGAAGGAATGTCCTGTGACTGCAGCACAAGCGCTAACTCCTGGCAGGGACCAGGAATGGGAGATTCCAAAATGACGACATAGGCGACTTGCATCATTCAGATGTTGGGGCAGTCGCTGCCCATTGCAAGAATTTGAGCAAGAAATTGGGCAAGGCTTCGGGGAAGACCTCAAGCTGGCAGCGCAACCTGGCTTTACCGGGCTTGTTCGAGCTGTTCGTTGGCATCCAGCCACTCCCACTCGAGAGACTCAATATCTGCTTTAACACTGGCATGTTCCTTGAGCAAGTTCTTTAATTCTTCTTTGCGACTATGGTCGGTATAAATAGTCTCGTCGGCAAGCTGCGCGTCGAGTTTCACCAGGCGCTCTTGCGACGCGCCAAGCGTCTTTTCAAGTGTCTTTACTTTCGTGTAAAGAGGCTTCAGTCGCTCACGTAGCTGTGCTTGTTGCTGCCTCAACTCTTTCCTGGTCAGCTGTTTTTCGGCTTGAGGCAACCACTTTGAAACAATCTCTTCTTCTTTTTGTTCACGATCTTTCAGCCACTGTGGATAGTCGTCAAGGCTTTGCGTAAAGCGATCGACAATGCCGTCGTGAACAATCAGGAGTTCATCACAGACACTGCGTAGTAGATGGCGGTCGTGAGAAATAACCACAAGCGCGCCAGTATATTCAATCAAAGCAATACTAAGCGCCTGACGCATTTCAAGATCCAGATGGTTGGTCGGTTCATCGAGCAGCAGTAAATTGGGGCCCTGGCGAATCATTAACGCCAGAACCAGCCTTGCTTTTTCCCCTCCCGAAAAAGGCGCAACCGGCTCGAAAATTCTCTCGCCGCTAAAACCAAAACGGCCCAGGTAACTTCGATGTTCCTGCTCCCGGTCGTCCGGGGCAACTTCTGCAAGATGCTCAATCGGGCTTGATTTGGGGTAGAGCAACTCAAGTTGGTGCTGAGCAAAGTAACCAATTTGCGTATCTTTGCTAAGAGTACGCTCCCCTCGCAGTAACGTACTTCCAGTCGAAAGTGCCTTGACCAGAGTTGACTTGCCTGCACCGTTGACACCAAGCAAACCCAGTCGATCGCCTGCCGATAAATTCAGGCTAATTTTGTCCAGCACGGTGATGTCGCCGTAGCCTACAGCCGCATCGGTCAGTCCCAATAAATGGTGAGGTTGTTTTTTAGGTTCTGGGAAGTGAAAACGGAACGGTGAATCGGCATGTGCAGGTGCTATTTTTTCCATTCGTTCGAGCATTTTCAAACGACTTTGTGCCTGACGCGCTTTTGAGGCTTTGTAGCGAAAGCGATCGACGTAGCTCTGAATGTGTTTGATGTCCTTTTGTTGCCGCGTAAACAGGGCCTGCTGTTGCGCCAGGTGTTCTGCGCGCTGCGCCTCGAACTGACTGTAGTTCCCGGTATAGAGCTTCACCTGCTGATTTTCGATGTGGGCAATACGTGTACAGACTTCATCGAGAAAGTCGCGGTCGTGTGAAACCACCAATAGAATGCCTTCGTACTGTTTTAGCCACCGTTCCAACCAAAGAATAGCGGGCAAATCGAGGTGGTTAGTGGGTTCATCCAGTAACAAAATATCAGAGCGACACATGAGTGCTCTAGCCAGGTTCAGGCGCATTCGCCAACCGCCTGAAAAGTCACTAACGGCCTTGCCAAATTCGTCGGCTGAGAAACCAAGTCCATGTAAAAGCCTGGACGCACGAGACTCGGCTGTGTAACCGTCTATAGAGTCCATGCGTTCGTGCAACAGGTGTACGTCGCTGTTACTTTCCTCCGCAGCATCAAGGCCCGCCTGTATTTCAAGTAGTTCTTGATCACCGTCCATCACGTAGTCGACGGCCGATCCTGCACCGGTTGGGCTCTGCTGAGCCACGTGAGCAATGACGTCACGATCATCGATGGCAAGCTCGCCGTCGTCGACTTCCAACTCGCCAAGAAACAGAGCAAACAAAGATGATTTACCACATCCATTGGCACCAATCACACCCATGCGCTGTCCGGCATGAACCTGGAGTGATGCTTTTTCAAACAGAACCTGACGGCCGCGGCGAATGGCGATGTTAGTGAGGCTAATCATTGGTTCGAGAGTATACCCGCTGGCTTGGGACCGTGTTGGTACTAAAGCCCAATGGATGAATTGAGCGAGCCGGTTGATTGACAGGCATCGTAGTGCCAATCAAATTTTCGCGTCCGTTGAGACAGGAAATTAACAGGACGCACTCTTATTCTTCTCAAGAAGCGTACCGACGTCATTGCGAGCGCGTAGGAGTTACGTCATTGCGAGCGCGTAGGGGTTACGTCATTGCGAGCGCGTAGGGGTTACGTCATTGCGAGCCCGAAGGGCGCGGCAATCTCTTAACGTTACCGCGGCACAATCGATTAAATCCAAAACAACCTGACGGAGATTGCCACACCCGCTTCGCTAGTTCGCAATGACGTGTCAACTAGAACCACTTCCAAATTCGCAACGCCATAACCCGCCAACGACCGGACAACCTGAAAGGCTCTCACTTGTCGCAAGAAATATTGACGTGATCGACATATACTCTATCTCCGCCTCCAAAATTGGGCGACGTGAGTAAACGAAGGCGTGTAGTCGACGACATGTCCGCCGTAAGGTTGTAAGAAAGGTGTTGGTAATTGAGGTCGTTCGCCGGGCCCGAGAACCGCGCGATTTCAGACCAGCTCGATCCTCCGTTACTTGACACGGACACCATCACATAGTCGTTACTATTGTCCAAACCATCTCGGCGATAATCAAACGACAGCGTAGAAGATACGCACGACGACAGGACCACTTCTCTTTGTATGCCCTCGCCACCTCCGTCGTTGTCCTGGACCCTGAGCACATAATCGATTAAATCATCTGAGCCTACCCGTTCGTCGCCACTTGTTGGGCCATCGGACTCATTGACTTCCAACCAGTCAGTCGACCAGTTAAGCGATCCGTCGTTGCCCGAATAGTTTCGCAGTTTGAATTCGTCTCGATAGATGCCTGAGACCGAAACCCCATTGTTTAACGCAGGCGTTTTACCCACCTCGACTATATCGGTCTCACTGAGCACAATATCGTAGAGGCGAACATCGTCAAGAGCTCCGTTCCAGTACTTGTAATTCTCCCAATTTGCGCCGATGTATAGAGGCTCGGTATTCGCCGTGATGGTAGCTATCGTTGTTTGCGACAACGTCTCGATTCCGTCGAAATACATATGCACTTCACCAGAAGAGGCATCGAAGGTTGCTGCCACGTGGTGCCACATGCCTGTTGTAGGGGTACTGCCGTCGGTGAAGAACTGCCCGCCAACTCCAAACCACATTCGGCCTCCCTGAACACTGAGCCAAAAGTTATCATTGGACCCGTCGGTTTCTTTACTAAGAATACGGTAAACGCCAAACATGTCCGGACTGTCGTTCTTGATCCAGGCAGAGATTGTCAGTGCATCCGCTACGGATAGTGCGTCGTCGTGCGCAACGATCACGCGATCGTTCAGGCCATCAAACTGTAGCGCTGTGTCGATTTGCCCTGAATCCGTCCAGTAAGGGCCGCTGTCCAACGTGCCTGTGTGACCGCCTGCAAATTCTGAGGCTACCAGGCCACTAACATCATCCATGCTCCAATGCGCAACCGGCGTTTTTCCAAAACCATACAGCCCACAGGGCATTCCGCACTCGCAGGCGTAGGTCACACTAAGACTGGGACGGCGGTTGAGTTGCGCCACATCACTCGTATAAAATCGCTCGCCACTCATTCCGGCGATCGCGGCGACCAACGCTACGCCGTAGTTAGGGTGGCTTCCATCAACCCAGTCTTGCACCAGCGGCGTGAGGCTCCATTCATAGCGCTTGTTCTCCGGGCCGACCGGCGTCGTCACAATTGGCAGGTTTTCGAAATCGCCGCCGGCCGTGTCCCAGTTCGTGTCGGATTCCCGACTGTCCCACGTCACCTCGTCTTCGCTCCATTGATTCCTGATGCGATGTGCCGAGACCGGCTGGTTCGACCCGGAGCCACTCTGGCGACGCAAGGACAGGGTCGCGTCCAGAACGGTCATACCTGGCGGTATCGCATCTATATTGAAACGCAACAGCGAACGCGTCGTATCGTTGCTGGCCGACGAAACCCAAGTTTCCGCCGAGTCACCGTAGTTATTGTTGGGCGACTGATCCCAGATTTCGGCATCATCGCCCTCGGGTCCAGGTTGCAAAGTAATGGTGCTTGACGCCTGGTAGACTTTCACGCTGTCACGACTAAGCGACATCGATGCGCCATTCTCAAGTGTTGCGGTTGAAACGATGGATACCGGTGAATCGGCGTTTGGGACAATGCTCGCGCTATAACCATGATCGCCAAATGCCGTGCTGGGTAAGTCCATATACCCAGAGCAGCTAGTGGTCTGCGCAAGCTGCCACTTGGCATGCGCCATACCCGATTCGGCCAGGTAATCTAGCGTCGATCTTTCAGCATGCTTGGCGACCAGTGCACTGTCCATCGCCGTGCTCGTCGACAGCATCAATGCCATGGCGGCGAGGACGCCGAGGATGGCCACAACAATAATGAGCAAAAACCCCTTTTGCCGACACGGTGGTACCCTGTTCACAGACGACCTCCTAAACGGATTCGGGCGTTAAGACTGATTGTCTTGCCGTTTGGTTCGGTGAGCGCCAGAGTGATATCGACGAGCTGCTGCTGGCCGGTGGCCGGTGCGATACGCTCGAAACGCAATAACGACACGTTGTCTGCGATAGTGGACTCTACAAAGTCTCTTCCGGTCACGGTGCTGTCGCCGTTTTCGTCCCACGGGACGGCCCGGCGCTCGATCACTGAGGAACCCTGCAAATAGAAAACGACCGGATCAAACCAGTCTTCATCGCTGTAACCGTCCTCGTCGTCATCCGCTACTTCGTCATAACTTCCCGAACCGCCTGATTGGATGGCTTCGTCGACCAAACCGTCGCCGTCGTCATCAACGCCACAAACTCCCGGGCACCCGTCGCCATTGTTGTCGGCTCCTGGATCCTCGTCGATATTTCCGTCGCCATCGTCGTCAACACCGTTGAAAGGGTCTTCGCCCGACGCCAGATTATTGCTTTCATCGTCATCGCCAGGCGGTGAAAACAGAAAATCCGCGGTGCCATTGCCGTCGTCGTCAAAGTCACGAACACCGGCTTTACCGTCATTTTGCGTATCCGCCGGTAGATCTTCGTCAACTAACCCGTCACCGTCGTTGTCCGCATCCGCTATCCCGTTTGCATCCATATCCTGGGTGCGATCAATAGTCACCGCGAGAACCGCTGTCGCAAGGGAGCTGCCAATTTGAGGAGGTGACGCGGGGAAAGTCTGCTCGCGCACATTCTCATCGAATGGTGTCGCTGCGTTATCCGCCAGCGGGATGAGTAGCCGATCACTACTGCCTACAGCGTCCGTCATTCGTACTAATGCAAAACGCGCTTGGCGCGCGAGATCGGAGCGCACTTCGACTTCTTCCATAGCCGCAAACCCGGTGCCGAGGAGCTGCTGCAATCCTGTTAGTAGCATGGCCGCGATTGTGACCGAAACAAGCAGTTCCACCAGGCTCAAGCCAGCTTGTCTAGCGGGTCGCCTCATCAGCGAGTACGCAACGCTTGAACGGAATCAACGCTGCCCTCAATCTCGACGCGCAGCCAGAGCAAGTCGGAATCGGTTCCGGTAAACGGGTTATTGTCAGAATCCGCGTTGTCTCCGTCGTAGGCCGAGATGTAGACAATGCGTCGGTTCGGGGTGCCAGGAGTATCTGAATAGGCGCTGGGACTGATTTTGCCTGCCGCCTGCGCGGACACGGTGGAGAACGGATCGGCTAACACCTCTTCCATCCTTGCCATGAGCCGGTAGTGGTTCACCGTCGCGTGGCTGCCGACTTCAGCGACGTTCATCGAACCTCGAATTGCCTCTGTAACGGGTATCACGGTAATGGCGATGAGGACGACGGTCGCCAGGACTTCCGCGTAAGAAATGCCTGACTGACGATGGGGAAAATTCGAATACCTATTCACTCAACCGTTACTCGACCGCTGTAGCTGTCAATTCTCACAGTTCGCAATACTTGATTGGCCGTTATCTCAACCGTAGCGTTGTTAATACGCGTGGTAACAGGAAGGGCACAACGAACGACGCCATCTGCACCAAAGGCGATATCCCCTGGCTCAGTGCACGAACCTATCGTCTGGCCGCCATAAGCCTTAATACCGACACCTGAGTAAGGAGCGCTGTCAATATTCACAACGTAGAGCTGCTTGCTGACAGGATGATAAACATCATAGATCCTAAGATTAGGACTAGATGCCTGGTCCAGTCGAAAAACTTTAATGAGGTTATTGGGTAAGTCGATCGAAACACCGTGAATACTTCCCGTTAGTCGCGCTTCTTCACGTGCGAACCGAAGTACGTCAGCCACCTCTGACGCGGCAAGCGCAAGCCGATGTTCGAGTGTTGGCGACAACGATGGAATCGCGATAGCGGCCAACAGCCCGATGACCGCGACTACAATGATCATCTCGAGCAGCGTTCGCCCATCCTGCCGGCACGCCCTCACCAAACGGTGATCGGCCGGGCTTGGATGCTTACGACTCCAGGTGTTTTTAAGACAGAAACTCAATCCTATTCTCCCAATAGTAGAGCGCATATCAACCTCAAATAAAGTTCTTCCCGCCTGACGCCGTCGCAGTGCTCTCGCTGCCGCCGGAAGCTGCCTGAATTCAACCCTCTGGATACGTGACAACAGGTAGCGTCTGCCACCGCTAGCCACCTTCACGCATCAAACCACGTAACCTGCGCACGACAGGTTTCATACTGGCCAAGTCTGCAGCTACTGTGGCCAGAGCTGCATCTGCTTCAGCAAACGTTGCATAGTTGCCGTAAACAACCAGATAGCGCTCGCCTCCATTGACAGAATGGTATCGAGCTTTTCCTTGAGAGGAGTGATTGGCTACAAAGTACTCAGCATCTGACCGCGAATAGCAATGAAACAGATACAAGGTGTAACTGTCCAAATCGTTTGATTCTACATCGGCAAGACCTGTTTTGGCTTTAGGCGCCAACATCGATGAAGACATTTTAAAACTCGAATAGCGACTCAGGTCGACACGGGTATCAGGATACTTGTTGTTAACGTCTTCGTGCATGCTGTGGACCTGTTTGCTCAGTACAACATCATGAGCTTCAACACGCTTACGCACGTCCTGATTCCAAGGTTCACTGGTATCGGAGACGATATACGGGGTAATCAACACAACCGTTTCCGTATTGACATTGCTTTTCTCAGAGTTCGAAAATAGTCGCCCTACTCCCGGTAAGCTACCTAATACTGGCACTCCGCGGGTTACTTCGGACAACGTATGTTTCATCAGACCGCCGATGAAAATGGTCTGCCCGGCGGGAACAATTAACTGAGTAGTTACTTCTGTGGTTGTTTGTGACGGAATTCCATTCACATCCACGGTGCCATTGCTCACTTCGGGGTGTATATCGAGCATGACGTTGCCATCGCCATCCACGTTCGGTGTAACCCGCAGTATCACTCCCGACTCAAGAAACTCAACGCTTTCAGTAGTAACCTGGTTAATCGTTGTAGTCACCTGGTAGCCACGTCGGTCGCCAATAATGACCGATGCCTCCTGATTTTCGAGCGCGAGCAGCTTAGGCGTTGACAGCGTTCGAACACGGCCGTTCGCGCTTAGTGCTGACAACGTCGCTTCAACGTTGGGTGTTGCAAAATCGAAGAAGAATCCAGCGGCCCCTGACTGCGCGAGCCCTTGCGCACCAAAATTGCCACCGCCGCCGTCACTGTTAAAGAGCTTGGTCCAGTCGATTCCAAACGCATCTTCGTCGTCCAGAGTCACTTCAAGTATTTTTGCCTCAATCATGATTTGCGTGGGTTTACGATCGAGTTCTTTCAGCAACTTCTCAATACGGGAGACAAACTCTGGCGTGTCCTCAACGATTAGCAGCCGTCTCTCTGGTGCCATAGTTAACGCTCCATAGCTCGACAAATAAGGCCTCAGAGTCTCTTCAAGAGCCAGAGCATCCGCGTAACGCACTTCAAAGCTTCGCACGAGCGTAATGCCGTCGGGTGCATATTTGCCTGCTTCCTCATGATTGACGATGAAATAGCTGCCATCCCGATACTCAACGGCGTAACCGGCTGCCGCCGAAATCGAACGAATTGCTTGTTCTAACTCAACGTCATACAGGTTGAATGAAACCTCGCCACCAACGTCACCGGTGAGCAGGATATTTACCCGCTGTTGGCGCGACAACATCTGCATAACTTCGGACAACTCCGTGTCGTGCATTGACAGCGATATAAGACTGGAAGAATCGGCACTTACGCCTGATGTCCCAAACACAAACACAGCACAAAACAATGCACACCATTGCTGAGCAGAACGGCTCGCCATGTTCGTGTTCCAGTTAACTTTCATTGTCGTTAGCTCCGTCGTTTCCTACGACCACGGTAATCTGGACGCCCGCTTTACCAAATGTTGCCGTGCCTTCGCCTACACGGAGCAATCGATAGCCGTTGTAGTCTTCGCCGATAGCGATCAAATTGCCGTCAACGTTAGCCAACGAATCAGCTCCCGAGACGAGCGTGGCCTGTAGTAAGCCTGACCACTTGGCCGTGACCTGGCCTTCTGCCTTCGCCGCGCTGTCCACGATTAAATTTGGCTGATCAAAGGGATTATTTTTAAGCTCAGGCGCCAAGGTATCAGCCCACACTTCAACAGTTGGTGACGCCACCAATAGAATGAGCATTAAGAGCAGTTTTCGCGTCATGACGTGTCCTTTCGATAGGAAGCGATGGTCAATCGCACACTCAAAACCGGATTAACGCTAGTCTTGGTAACGCGACTCATCTCATACTCCTTGATAACAATAAAGCCGAGTTCCTCCTTGAGTTCATGTAACCATGCAAACAAGTCCTCGTAGTGCCCACTAATTTCAAGCTTGAATCACTGCTGTCCCGTTAACTGAAAAGAAAAAGGCTTAAACCTCAATGAACTGTTACAATGTAAGTACGACCAAACGCTGTAATAGCAGG
>QIGP01000001.1 GCA_003228965.1 Gammaproteobacteria bacterium | reverse complement strand
AAGATGTACATCACGTGGACTGTCACCTGCCGACATAAAGGCACCGGTCACCATTAGTTTTATAAACAATTCTTCGTCATTGCGAACCCGCAAAGCGGGTGTGGCAATCTCCATCAGGTTATTTTGGATTCGATCAGTCAAGTGCCATTACGTTAAGAGATTGCCGCGCGCTTCGCAGTCGCAATGACGGAGAAATGTACAGCGCAACGAATGAGTGGTCTACGTTGTGAGAGAGCGTACGCCACCTCCGACTAAACTAGCTTATAGCTGCGCTTGCTTGAATCCAGAAGGACGTTTACTCTGCCTGTACGACCACCTCAAGTTCGGAAAAACTGAATGATCCTCCGCTCCCTTACAAAACATATTAACGACCAAAACTGGTTTACGGTAGTCGTTGAGATATTCATCGAAATCAAAGGTAGTAGCTAGAAATTGACTGTCGATACCTTCATAGCACCACCATGCTTTAAGCAGGTTCGAATCTTGTTTGAAGATTCGGATCTGCTATTGATTGATAAACCCAGCGGCTTATTGAGTTTGTCAGGCAAAAACCCCTTGAATAAAGATTCAGTACATTATCGCCTAGTTCAAAACTACCCAAGCGCGACTCTGGTGCATCGTTTGGATTTTGGTACTTCAGGGGTCATGGTATTGGCCTTGAATAAGGAAGTGAATGCAGATTTAACCAAACAGTTTCAAGCGCGTACTGTAGTGAAAAAGTATCTCGCTACTTTGTTTGGTGAACTGGCTGAAAACGAGGGTGTGATAAATGCGCCGCTGGCTAAAGCAGAGTTTCCGTATCAAAAAGTCTGCGTTGAAAATGGTAAAGAAGCTCAAAGTCACTATCGAGTTCTGGAACGCTTTACCGACTCACTTACCGGCATAAAAACGACCCGCGTTGTGTTTACACCCCTCACTGGTCGAACGCATCAGTTACGGGTACACAGTCGTGAAATCGGGCACCCGATTATTGGTTGTGATTTGTATGGGCTGAGGATAGGGGATGTAGAAACAAACACCTTGGCCGACCGCCTGGCTTTACACGCCAGTAGCTTGAAGTTTGATCACCCTGTGACGGGACAGAGAATGTTTGTTGAATCGCCTGAACAATGACCTTGGTCAGTATGACAATGACGGCATTACGGTACGCCCACCTTTCCACAAGGGAACCTCTCAAACGCAAAAGGCCGGATAAATCCGACCTTATGTGCATTTTGAGGGGCGATTAACCCAAAGTCATCAAAAAGCGCAGACTCGCTGTCGTTGCCTGAAAATGTTCCGGGGTAGGTCCCGAAGTAGCCTAACCCGCCGTAACTTGCCGCACTTGCCGAGACAGACGTTAGTGCGATGGCAATGAAAGTGACCACGGTTCTTGTTGTTATGAATTTAGTCATTATTAAGTACCCTATGTTGAGACTGCGCAAACTGTCATCCTCAACTGCAAAAACATGACCTGCATCACTATTAAACGGCTCCATTTTATCAGATTCACATGGTATTCTCTGCCCCACCAAGCGCCAAGCTGTGTCTTTGAGTCACTCAATCGATGAAATTCAAGACTTGCGACTGGACAACAACGACTCACCGATTCTTGTCATTTAAGGAATTGTATCCTTATACTTAATAGACTGCGGTTTAGCAGTCACCCATGAGTACATTGAATAACCGCGTATTGATTGCCGCCGTTTGGTCAGTCGGACTACGCCTTTTTATTAAATCTTTAGCATTGATCAATACCGTTGTGTTGGCGCGCCTCTTGGTGCCTGAAGATTTTGGCTTAATCGCGATTGTCATGTCGGTGTTTGCGCTCGTCGACATCTTTCAGTCGTTCGGCTTCGATGTGGTCTTGATTCAAAAGCAAAAAGCCAACAAAGATGTTTACAACACGGCGTGGACTGTTCAGTTGCTCTTTGGCTTGTTGACCGGACTTATCATGTTTTTCATGGCACCTCTTATTGCTGACTTTTACGACGATCAGCGATTAGAAGTCATAGCGCGCATTACGGCAGTATTCTTCATTGTGCAGGGCTTTAAGAACATTGGTGTCGTTGATTTTCGAAAAAATCTCGACTTTAAGAAAGAATTCGCCTTTCAATCGAGCATCAAAATATTTAGCGTTGCGATTACCATTGGCCTGGCGATTTATTTTCGCAGCTACTGGGCATTGATTATTTCGATGCTCGCGACTCGATTTTTCGAAGTTGGCTTTTCCTATTACATGTCCAAGTTTCGGCCTCGACTTACGTTGATCGAATGGCGCGAAATCATCGGTTTTAGCAGCTGGTTATTTTTGAATAGCTTCGTACAGTTTTTCAACAAAAACACCGCAAATTTGACCATTGGTAAGCTCGTTGGAGTCAGCGGAAGTGGAATTTATACTTTTTCTAACGAATTCTCTGAATTACCCAGTGGTACGCTAGTAGCCGCAGTCAATCGGGCCACCTTTCCAGGCTACTCAAAAGTGTCAAATGACCCTACGGCACTGAAGGCCCTGTACTTGCAAGTGCTTGCCGGTATTGCCGCCCTGGGTATCCCGGCCAGTGTCTTTGTGTCACTAGTTGCTCACATTTTTGTGCCCGTATTATTGGGCAATAAATGGCTCGAGACAATTCCGATAATTCAGGTAATGGGTCTCGCCTATGCCCTGGTGTCGGTGAATACCAATGTGAATTATATTTTCCATGCGGTAGGCAAACCTCACGTGCCCACCATTACCAACATGATCCGTGCGGTCATTTTGCTCAGTATGTTAGCGTTGCTCATTCCAATACATGGTGTCATTGGGGCCGCTTATGCTCTGCTGATATTAGTGTTTATCATGTTCCCCGTATACTTTTTGCTGCTGCGTCGTGTTATGCCAATGACGCTGGCAGACTATCTGATGCCTTTGCTTAATCCTGCGATGGGTACGTTGGCGATGTTTGGGGTCATGCATTATGCTGTCCCGGGGTTGGAACGATTGCTTGGCAAGCCCTTTGATCTGACATTAGTCTACTTTTTGTTGTTATCGATAGTGCTTGGCATTGTGCATCTGCTTACGGTGTATTTAATGTGGGTATTGCGTGGCCGTAAAGAAGGGCCAGAACACTATGTTGTCAATTTTATTATCGATCGATTGGCGGCCCGTAGAGCTCCATCATGAACCGGATAGCAAACACTAATGATATCTCGTCATCGCAACTATTTCGTCGAACCGTTTCGCAATGAACTGATTGGCCAATGTCTGTGGATCTTTATTGGTTTTGAACTTTTCAAAGCCGTGCTTTAACGCAAGCTCATCATACAGTGCCATGAACTCTTTCATCACAGGCTCGGCAAGATCGGCCTTGCGCTGCAATATTGTTTCAATGTCATTGTATAGCAAGAATACCTTTGTTGGTTTGGGGAAAACCCGGCATAAGAAAGCACGAATTCGATAGTAGTGGGGCATCATTTCGTGCATACGGCCTGTCATCAGGTCATAGACATAGCGATCGGTAATTACTGTTACCCCCCGTCGGCGATGTTTATAGACGATAAAGTATCGATAATACATTTCAGCGGTAAGCAAAGTCATAAAACTAACCACGGCGAACAGGCTTCTTAGATAGCGCAACGTTAAGAACAGTCGGGAGCCTGCACGTACTCGCGCGTGATCGTTTGCTTCTGCTTCATTCATCGGTGATCTGAGCAGCATTCTCTTTACAGTTCCAAGCGTCGTCGCCAAGCTCGGGCGAAGCTGCTCAGGTGTGCCCACCATGTGTTGCCACCACTGTCTTGTCGTCAGACTCCAACCGGGGCTGTACAGACCTCCACCCATCCACGGTATGCGGTAGTGGCCCCAAGGCCCCATGTATTCTGTTATGGCTGGAAATCCGCCCGGTTGATTGAGGGTGTTTAACAACGCGTTGTTCAACGATGTCTTACCAACCCCGTCAACACCTGTCAAAGCGTAAACGGGGGCGCGAGGTCGAAGCGACCAGCGGCGTCGAAAATGGCGCCATCGGTGTTTTGTCAAACGAGATTTTAGCGTCTTGTCGCTGTCGTGATAACAATTCATGAGTTGCTGATGTACTTGTTCGACGTTTTCAATCTCATCAGCACCAGCTTGCAATGCAATGAATAACGGATTAAGTACAGATGCAACATTGGCAGGCACAATCTGCTCCTGTCGAGACTGTAGCAACTCCCGGCTTGAAGCTTTTATCAGCTGGTGCAACACCGGTACATGTTTTTCCTGTAGGCATTTTTTGCCCAGAATATTGTGCAGCACCAAGAGTGTGGCGAAATCTTCAATCGCGGGTAAAAAATACATTCCTTTGGTACGCCGATGATTTAAAACTTTGTCGGTATTCATGATCAACACGCCGTTTTGTACAACACGTAAATGCAAATCGATAACAACAAACGCACCGTCCAAAAACTTGACCAAAACCATTTTGAAAGGCAGCAAGTAGTCGGAAATTTTTATTCTATAACCTAATTCGTCAAACACCCGCAAAACCTGTGCTTTACTGCGCTCGTCAATCAATAAATCCAGGTCACCGACAAGTTCTCCGTGTTCAATTTCGTCGCGAAGCAAACAATAGCTCTCTTCCTGGGAGTTTAGCGCGCTAAACAACTTTGCGTACTCAGCGTGAACGGTCATTAAAGTTTTAGCTGACTTAGATGACGTAGTGGAAGGTGTATGTTCATTTCTTGCCACAAGGCGGGTAGCGGACCATTACGATGCACAATGTGCAAGCCTACATGGCGTAACCAATAGAGAATGAGCAGCGGTACCATTAGTTCTTCATCAATGCCAAACAGCTTTAGATAGCGTTGAATTAACTTCTGTTCTGACGCATTAAACAATTCGCCAGATATTGCTGAAAGCAGCGCTTCACCCATGGAGATTTGACGTTCATGGCGGTAACGATGCATTAAGAAATGGACCAGATCCTGTAAAGGCAAACCTTCCGGCTGACAGGAGTCCCAATCGATGAGGCCGGTTATTTCATGGGTCGCACGATCGCATAGAACGTTGCCCGAATTAAAGTCCCCGTGAACTCGAACAAGAGGGACTACACTACCTAACAAGCGATCCTGGATTAGTCCGAACACATGGTCTAGATCTGCTTCGCATTCCGGCGCATACTCTCGCAGTGGCGTGAAATAGGGGGTGATTTGGGTGGTCATATCGTTTGCAGAAAAGCGCTTAGCCGGATTGTCGAGCGTACCAAGTTTATGCAAAAAGCTTAGTACGATTTCGTGAGTCTGCTCCCGAGCTGTCGGGGTTTTCACAAGTTCTTGGGCTAAAATACCAGTGCATTGGCTTTCTAAATAATACTTCATACCTAAAAATTCGGAGTGCGCCAGCGGTGTCGGTGTCAGTAGTTTCAGCCATGGTAGTTCGACGCACATCGCTGTTAGCCCGTGCCAGGCTTTTTGGAGTCGTGCGTCTGAAGTCAAGTTCAACGGTATGCGCAGTACGGCTGGACACAAATCGCCATCAGCGGGAGGACTAATGCCAACCATCGCAATAACGGTGCCGTTATAACGTGTGATGCATCGTTTAACGCTTGGCGCTCGCGGATTACCCATTTTGCGGTAAGCGTCTTCAAGCATTCTCTGCAAAAAAGGCGTGTACGACTGATGACCACTAAATATCGTCACCGCCCGGTGCACCGGCGCAATCAATCCCATGCTGTCAAGTGCGCGAGTCACAACATTTGAGCGAGATGCGGGCAACGCATTTGACCAGCCAATAATTTCTTCGGGCTCGTCAATTTCGGGGTATAAGAAGTATGTCCTGGTCACAGCAAACCCAGTCAGTGCACGATGAAAATAGCTCAAAGGATGCAAATACTTTTTCGTACGATCGAAGGAAATCCCTGCGATACTTCGTTGAGTTTCGGCAACTACACAACACTGACCTACTGGAGTCAGGCTGGTTTGAATTGCAATAAAAAATGGCTTGAGTTTAGACGCGTTGCGCCCGAACATATCGTAAAGACAGCCATCAACTACTACTAAATCATAGTACTGAGGCCGCAGAGCCAGTTGCTCAATAATTTTGTTTGTGCCTAGATTCTGCGCTTTAACATCAACTTTTAGAATAAGCAGATGCTTATTGAGATTCGCTGCAAGCTCCCGGTCCAATTGCCATACATCGACGGCGTCATAGCGATCACTAAGGATACTTATTGACGCCGGATTGCGGGCGCCAATTATGACTGCCCGCTGTCCCCGCTCGCCTGGACTCAGCAGCGCCCATTCGCTACCACAGGAGTTTAATGCGTTATTTGAAGTCCTTTCTAGCGCCGTATTCAGGGCACGAAAGTTTGGCAGTGACACCTTTCGTAAACTCGTATCGGTTGGCGATGGCTTCGCAGGCGACTCTACTAATTCCAATTTCCACTCCGGCCAATTGGTTCGTCGCGGGTGAACGGGTGATTACAGTCGATGGAATGTAACGTCATTGTTAAAGTGTGATTAAGCATGTCATTACAATTTCGTTTTATACCCAACCATGATAATTACTTACCCGACGTTATCGCACCATCAACGGAACTTAACCGCCCTGTTTCTCAGCGAGATCGACAACCACAACACAAATCTTGAACAGAATCAACGAAACCTGTTCACCGACAAGAAATAACTTTTACGCGCAGCCAACCACACTGTTCGCCGATTAACAATTCTACAATATCATACACGATGACTACGTATATTTTGCGATCCTGGCCAAACATTCTACGCCGCATGAACCCTAATCCCTCATTATGTCCTGTTCCCGCCTTGGTATTCTTTCGTGACACCATTTTAGGTTGGCCTGATCTTCCCCCGAGTTACCAGACGCCGAGTTAAGGATTGTACAATGATTCGAAACAAGGTGCCCTATAACTGCGCGGCAGCTGGTTGCAGCCTGGGTATCAGTGGCGCATTGATCGGGCGGTGGCGCAAAGAACTGGAGAACACCGCTGTCGAGGCCATTCCAGGCAAGCGCACAGCAGAGCAACAGCGGATTCACGATCTCGAAGCTGAGATCCGCAAACTACAGATGGAGAGAGAGATATTGAAAAAAGCACCTGTATATGGATCGTTTGGGTCATTAGACTTGAATAAATTAAATGAATTGTCCAAGTTTTCATTGATCCGAGACCCTTGGATGCCTGATTGTGCCGATCGAGATCAAGTGGTGCGATTCCTGTTCGCCAGGCCAGCGCTTCAGTTGCGTTCAGATTTCACCTCACGATGGACATCGGTTACCAAGGTACCACCCCTCCATTTATTTAGTTATGAGCACCACGGAGTTGAGAAGAAAATTAGCAACTCGAAAAGAAAAGCGGATTTACGGTACGATCATTCGATTATCTACTATTTCGAAAGCCTCTCTTCAGACGGATAAGGCACTCTTGCCATTGGCAATCCAGTAAAGAAATAGCTCGGAGCCATGTTCGGTTTTTTGGGTGTAAACAATCCGGCTCCCGTCTGGCGACCAGACCGCATTGGACTCGTTTACGTCATTGCCAGTTAACGGAACATTGTTAGTACCGTCGGAATTTATAAGCCATAAACGAGAGGTTCTGCCATCCTTCATGACATCCTTACCGTTACGTGAGTACAAAACGCGTTTGCCGTCAGGCGAGATTTTCGGACTGGATACCCACTACAAATCGTATACGTCAATTCTCTCAAATGGCCGCAAATCGTCCGCGCCTGAAGTGATGACTAACAGTAAAGAACAGACTGTGATCGCGAAACAGGAAAACTTCATGGCAAACCTCTATAGCTATTTTTCGTTAGCATAACATTCGACAGGCCGTATTTAGGCCATAGAAATGGAAATGAGCCAACTCGCCCTTTTCGATTTATTCTAAGGAGTCGGATCTGCAATACGAGATGTTGAAATGATCAGTTCGTCGTACCAGGTATAGGCGTCCGGATGCTTTTGCCTTGACTTCTTCCCCGTTAAATAAGGTAGCAACCAAACCTTTCCATATTTTGCCTCTGAGCTGGTATTGGCCAAGTCGTAATTCTGACTCAACACTAACCTGGACGGCTGTCCTTCTCTGGCTGCCCACAATTCAACCAGGCTGTCCTTGTTGTAGCGCTTGTCGTTTTTATACCAGATACCAATTTTCACCCTGACCTGGAACGTCATCCATTCGTCTGGTACATAGTGGACTGTCCGGTTCTGAAAGAGCCCTTCCGAGCGTCCGTCCTTTCCCCGGCAGCTGTGGTACATAGCGGGCGCTCCGTCTTTGTGGTTTACCACCAGTTCAAGTTGAGAACACGACCGGGCGTGAAAGCCTGGCCGGCTGCCCTCGCCAATGATGACTTGTTTCCAGGTGTTGAAAGGCTCGTAACGATTACTCAGAAACTCCACAGAGAAACGCTGGCGCCACTGGATATAAAATTCATCCCCTTCTGTGAACTGGACAGAAAAATCATCTGAAAAGTTGGCGTAGAACTGACCGCCGTGACCGGCGCCTGAATTGGAAGGCATGTGAAACATCAAGCTTGACGCTCCACTGGCAAATTGGTCCGAGGCAATTTCTACACGGCCGTCCAAATTTGCCGATGGTGACTTGCCGTTAACAAACACGCCTGTAGGCTTTCTCGACTGGCTCCAGTGTATGGGGCCACCAAATTTTGCAAGCTCACTGCGCTCGAAGCCAAAACAACGAAGCACGCCCGGATCGGCACAGCGACTGGCAAAATTGGCAAAACCAGCCGGGTTAACGATGACCGGTGCAGCGCATGCACCAACAAGGGCTATGCATGTCACTGAGACCAATAATTTAAACCTTTCTGATAACACTCTGTTTCCTTGATGTGTCTCGGTCACTTCAGTCTACCGATAGCGCCTGATCCTCCCAAGTGCCATGGCCAATAAAATGAACAAAATCGTCTGCCACTAACGAATATTCGTAGTTTGCAGCACCACCCCTACATAAACTCTATGAAAATTAACGATCTGTGGTAGTTACGTTACACGCATTCTATCAACTGGTGAAAGATGATGTATCCACCGATGTTTGCATGATGGCCCGCCCGGCACTAGGATATTAAAAGAACCAAGAATCGAGTAGCTACTCGAATAAATAAGTACTTCAAAAGCTTGGGTGGCGCCGGCACCATAGGCACGTTAACATTTAGCGTTATAGGTACCCATGACCCGGGTGCAACAAGCTGTGGTTTAGCTCTGTGTCTTTTGCGAAACAGCTTTAATCCGTTTGTTAGCCTGGCAGGATTGGATGTGAATGACGAGCTGTTTGCCAATGGAATAAGCGGAGCGAACGTCGTTGTTCCTGTTCCAGCCGCCGCGTGGCTAATGCTGAGCGGACTGATTGGACTCATAGGATTCGGACGTAAGTCGATCTGACATCGCAGATCGATTTCGTACTCGCCAAGGACACCCTCCCTTGAAATTACTTGTTCGCCGCGGCCAATGCCGAATTCAATGTTTCACTAGGACACATAATCGCGGTGATCTTCGCTCTGTCCGCCATGTAATATCCTCCGATATCCACGGCCTGTCCCTGAACTGAATTCAACTCGTTAACGATTTTCTGTTCATTGTCAGCCAGGTTTTTAGCAAGGCTTGCAAACGTCGCCGCAAACTCAACATCTTCGGTTTGGGCTGCCAACGCTTCTGCCCAGTACATGGCCAAATAGAAATGACTGCCCCGGTTGTCGAGCTCACCGGTTTTTCTGGAAGGCGATTTATTGTTCTCCAGCAACTTGCCGGTCGCTTCATCAAGCGTTGTAGCCAGTAGCTTGGCTCGAGTATTACCCGTTTTGACGTTTACATCTTCAAGCGAAACCGCAAGCGCAAGAAATTCTCCAAGCGAGTCCCAGCGTAGGTGATTTTCTTCAACCAGCTGTTGAACGTGTTTTGGGGCGGAACCGCCAGCGCCCGTTTCAAACAAACCACCACCGGCCATCAACGGTACAATTGATAGCATTTTGGCGCTTGTGCCTAACTCCAGTATCGGAAACAGGTCCGTTAGATAATCACGCAATATGTTCCCGGTGACAGAGATAGTGTCTTTGCCACGAAGAATTCGCTCTAGTGAAAAACGCATTGAACGCAGTGGAGACATGATTTCAATGTCTGTTCCGGTAAGATCGTGCTCCTGCAAATACACTTTAACTTTCTTAAGCAGCTCAGCGTCGTGTGGGCGGTATTCGTCGAGCCAGAAAATGGTTGGAATGCCTGCTTGCCTGGCGCGAGTAACTGCGAGCTTTACCCAGTCTCGAATTGGCGCATCTTTAGTCTGACACATTCTCCAAATGTCGCCCTGCTCAACGTTTTGCTCAATCAGCACAGTGCCATCTTCATTCACAATGCGGGCAATGCCGTCGGCAGGAATCTCAAACGTCTTGTCGTGAGAACCGTATTCCTCAGCTTTTTGGGCCATCAAGCCAACGTTGGGTACGGTGCCCATCGTGGTAGGATCGAATGCGCCGTTGGTCTTACAGAAACTAATTATTTCCTGATAGATACGAGCAAAAGTACTCTCTGGAATAGCTGCCTTGGTGTCTTTGGCTTTACCATCCGGGCCCCACATTTTGCCACCGTTTCTGATCATCGCTGGCATGGAAGCGTCGACAATCACGTCGTTTGGTGCATGCAGGTTTGATATGCCTCTGGCAGAATCAACCATCGCAAGTTCTGGTCGGTCTTCGTAACAGGCGTGAATGTCTCTTTCGATTTCTTCACGGAACGAACTGGGAAGGCCGGAAAGTTTTTCGTAAACGCTGCTGATGCCGTTGTTAGGATTGACCCCGAGCTTGTCGAACAGGTCGCCGTATTTTTCAAAAAGGTCCTTGTAAAACACGCGTACCGCATGCCCGAACACGATGGGGTGCGACACCTTCATCATGGTCGCTTTCATGTGCAAGGAAAACATCACACCCGTTTCCTTGGCGTCGTTCATTTCAGCTTCCAGATATTCACACAATGCATTCTTGCTCATGAACATACTGTCGATGATCTCGCCTTCGAGCAGCGCTGTTTTTTTCTTGAACACGGTTATTTTTCCGTCTGGTGTCAGTAAATCCATGCTCACAGTGCACGCCTTATCCATGGTCAGGCACTTTTCGCTGGAGTAAAAATCCCCTCCTCTCATGTGTGCAACGTGAGTTGTCGAAGCCTGGCTCCACTTGCCCATACTATGAGGGTTCTTGCGGGCGTAGCGTTTAACAGCGGGCGGTGCACGGCGATCGGAATTGCCTTCACGCAAAACAGGATTAACCGCACTTCCCAGTGTCTTTGAGAAACGTGCGGCCAACGTTACTTCGTCCTTTGACTGTGGGTCTTCAGGCAAATCAGGAACGGCATACCCTTTGCTCTGAAGCTCCTCAATGGCAGCCTTCAATTGATTAACCGAGGCGCTGATATTGGGTAGCTTGATGATATTGGTCGTCGATATTTGGGTTAGCCTTCCCAACTCGGCCAGGTTGTCTGGCACTTTCTGTTCGTCCGTCAGGCATTCTGGAAATTCTGCCAGAATACGCGCGGCCACCGAGATATCGCTGGTCTGCATCTCAATGTCCGCTGCGCTGGCAAACGTACGAATAATGGGCAGCAATGAGTGTGTGGCGAGCAATGGGGCCTCGTCCGTTAGCGTGTATATGATCTTTGCCTTAGTGTCACTCATTGCTGCATCCTCAATATTGCGGTTTCATTTATTGTCACCAGGCAGTATATCCATTTTGGAGTACTCACAACAGATCAAACTCACAATGGATAAAAACGGTTCTGTCACAAATAATATGGAATGCGATGCGTTACTGTTTCTCCGGACACAATTATCCTGTCAGAGCCAAGGCGTAAAACTGCTGCCATGCGATCAGTGAACTTTTGTTTTGGCCCTTCTTCAACATTCGCCACAGTTCAATCCCTGCCACCGTGCACGCGCCGACCGGAAAGATTTAAAGCCCAGCAGCGGTCGGATCTGTCGTTTGATAAACCGGTGATCCTGTTCGACAATATTGTTCAGACATTTACATTGACGAATCTTGACGCGTTTGTTTTCGTCAATATTGTACGGTCTGATACCCGCTTCCAGATCACGATAGCTGAGCGAACAGGCAACATACAAGGAGATGGGGTCAAGTCTACCCATTACTCAATTTCCTAAGCCAATTCCTGGCCTTATAGGAGATGGGGTCAAGTCTACCCATTACTCAATTTCCTAAGCCAATTCCTGGCCTTATGGTCCACTTCCCGAAGCGCTGGTTCACTACTCAGAGCGTGATGATTTCCTGACCGAAGAAAGTGAAGGTTTTTTGAAAAAAGCATTCAAAGGCAATATGAAAGAATTACTGACAACTTTTGTCCAAAGCGAAAGGTTGTCGACCCGGGAGCTGGACTATCTGAAAGAGCTCCTGGATGACGAACCGCAAGACCACGAGGACGGGCAATGAGTGTTTTGTTGCCAGCCCTTTGGCAGGCGAACACTGAGATCAGCCTGTTGCTAATCGTAATCTTACTGGCGCGTTATGCGATCCGCAAAAGCACGAATGGTTGAAAGGGACACGCAGAGGGCAATGAGCGATAAAGAACGTCTTGAATTTGAGCGTGCTCGGGCCAGTCTGACGGTGCCAGAACCGACACGGGCGTCGCGAGCGACACAACCGCCATCGCCGCCACCATCGGTTAAAGCGCCAGAAAAAGTTATCGCCCCAGACTACTGGGAGAAACCTGATACGCCGGTATTGGTTCTTAACTGTGACAAAGACTCGCAAGTGCCAGCAAAACAAAACGTCGCCGGTATCGTTAGCGCGGGCAAACAGGGCCATTCTGATGTTAGCAACAGAATCCTGCCCACCCCGAACCATATGTTCCAGACAGCACAGACAGGGCCACTAGTGAGTATGGTCAGATAGAAGAGACAACTGACCCTGAAGTATTGCAAATAATCACTGAACGGATGAATGATCAAATCTAACCCGTCATTGACCGCGAAATTGGCTGGATCTCTACACGAGCATCTGGCGATCGAGGTTGAACGGATAACGTAGATCACGATGACCATCGCCACACTTAATACCGCTAGTTCACCACCGTAAAGAAAATGCCGATCCACGGTGGCGTGTGTCTGATTTTAGGGATATTGGTGATCGGGCCAGTTGAACAAGAACCCGCTTTTGAGTAAAAGCAACGGCTCATGCCCAAAAACCGCGGCTAGTCAAGGAATTGGGAGCTACACTTGACTGTGCGGTCACGATATAATGATCGGCTACTGGACTTGCAGCAACCCGTACACATTCAACATAATTTGATTGCCGTACTCGACACTCTATTTTCGACAACGATCTGCCGCTACAATCAGCAGATCAAAAAAGCAGAGACGCATGAGCGACACGTTTAAAAGCCAACAAGATTGGCGCTACGAGCGAAAATTTCTTATCGAGAACGGCGACTACCGCATGCTTGAAGAAATCATCCTGCGTAACAAGATGTATTTCACCAGACTGTACTCGGAACGTCAGATCAACAACATCTACTTTGACACCGACAACTATTTTTGTCTCGTCCAGAACATCGATGGCCAGGCACAGCGTCGCAAGTTAAGGGCTCGCTGGTACGGCAGCACGTTTGGACAAGTAGACAACCCGGTCCTTGAAATTAAAATCAGAGAGGCCCTCGTTGGCTGTAAGAGACGATACAAATTGAAGCCTCTCGATTTCACCAAACGTTTTGACGTGCGAACCCTTAGCAATTGTATCGCCGCCTCCGACTTGCCTGAAACCGTCTCCGAGGCGCTGACGACCATGCGGCCGGTTCTGCTAAACACCTATACGCGCAGGTATTTCATTTCGAGTGACCAACGTTACCGTCTAACCCTCGATTACAACCTGACGTTTTACAAAATGGCTACCGGAAACAATACGCTTTTCAGTAAACGAAACTCGAACGACGTCGTCATCGAAGTCAAATACGATGACCAGAGCGACGACGATATTGAAACCATAAGCAATGATTTTCCATTCAGAATGACCAAAAGCTCGAAATACGTCCAGGGGATCGGCGTTACGATGTTGAATATATAAAAAGGCACTTTATGAACAAATTACAAACTTTCGAGCAGTTTCTCGCATCATCGAGTGCACAGGTCTCGTTACCAAGCTTCATTATCAACTTAATAGTTGCAGCTGTTCTTGCAACAATTTTGGGACGAATTTACGTCAAGTACGGCAAGGCATTATCGAACCGACAAATGTTCGCCCGTACATTCCTGATTTTGACCATGACCATCATGGTGATCATTACTATCGTGAAATCGTCCCTGGCGCTCTCGCTGGGCTTGGTGGGCGCACTGTCTATCGTTCGGTTCAGAACAGCCATTAAGGAGCCAGAAGAATTGACCTACGCGTTCCTGGCCATCGCCATAGGTCTCGGGTTGGGTGCCGATCAGCTGGTCCTTACAATTATTGCATTTACAATCATTACCACAATTATTATTGTCCGCGCACGCATATCCAAAACAAAGCTGACAGAATTTGGGAATTTCCGGGTTAGCGGTTCGTCAGCTAACGTCGATCTTGAAAAAATTACCGATATTCTGGCCGCAAACTCCATTGGCGTGACACTCAAACGTATGGATGAAAACGAAGCTGATATGGAAATTCTGTATTCGGTGGTTTTAGAGTCTTACGAAGATTTGGTGAAAATCAAGAAAGAGCTCAAGACGCTCAACCCCCATCTGTCGACTAGCTACTTCGACAATATAGGCAACATCTAAATGGAGATCCTTCACACCAAGACCACAAAGGGCAAGTCAGCTTCTTTGTTGAAGCAGATTTTTCCACACAATGGGGTGTTGGTTTTATTTCTCCTGGGTCTTGGAACCATCTTGTTTGTGGGCGGCACTTACGTCGGAATAAAACTCGACAAAACAAGACAAGCTTCAACCATTCTGGACATTGTGCGTGGAGTTGCTGGTGAAAAACTAAACATTGTACCCAACTACCTGGGTGGGCTAACCTCCGACCCGATTGCGCTCTTCATCGACTTAAAAAACAATGACTATCAAAAGCTGGCCTATCTACGCGAGAAAGCCCTTGCACCCGGCAGCAACAGCATTAGTAAGGAGATCAAGGACGAGGAAGTCCCTGGCGACATAACTGTTGGCGGTACCGACAATCAAATGTCGGCGAAATTCTCGCTCACAGGCGTCAACTTTGACCATATTGGTTCACGCCAAAAATGGTCACTACGTACCAACCTCAAGGGCGACAATCTGATCCTCGGAATGAACAAGTTCACATTACTCGTACCCGAGGCGAGAGCCCGTCCTCCATTTACCGAATGGCTAAACCACCGACTCGAAAAGTCAGTAGGCTTGATCTCACTAAATTACGAATTTGTAAAAGTCGTCGTTAACGGAAAGAACCTTGGCATTTATGCCTTGGAAGAACATTTTGACAAACGCCTGCTTGAGCGAAACGGACGACGAGAAGGCATTATCATCAAGCTCAAGGAACGGGATTTCGAGCTTTTCAAACCCAATACCATTGCGAAAAATCCCAAGCTTGTCGAGCAAGCGCGTACTTTAGATACGCTTTGGGAAGGTTTCTGGGCTGGCGACATTCCGGCTGGTGTGCTTTTCGACGTCGACAAGCTCGCCAAATACTATGCTCTGTCCGACCTGGTAAACGGACGGCACACTCACTACGTAAGTAACGAGTTTTTCTATCTCAACCCGATAACACGGCTACTAGAGCCCATCGCACGGGAATGGGCATCGCCTTACATGATAAATGACAGTTTCCGGCTGTTCGTAGAGGACTTGAACCCCAGCCCACTGAAGTCAGAGCCCGCCCCAATACCTTTCGCCTACCACAGCGCTATTTTCCGCGACACCAGGTTCGTACGCCACTACTTCCAGTATCTCAGACAATACTCGTCGTCAGAATTTCTGAACGCCTTCATTGCCGAACACCAGGATGAAATTGATGCTGCAACGAAGACGCTGCATTCTGACTTTCCCTACTACGACATCTCTGCGCAGTATCTGTTCGACCAAGTGGACTATATCGGCGCCTATCTCGACAGCGACTTCTCCACTGCCGTCACGGCCTATCTGTCGGCGAATGAGGTAGCCGGTGAAATCATCGTGCGTAACGACCACCACTTTCCCTTGCAGTGCGAGGCTTTGCGCGTCGGCGAAGAAATGCACGCCATCCAACAGGACGTTCAGGCAAACGGCAACACGCTCATAACCCTGCCTGTCTCGTTAGAGTCCGACGATGCTCACATGGCATTCATCAAGTGCGTCGTACCGGGAATCGCAAAGTCGTTTGAAGTTAAAATTTTTCCCTGGCAAAAAAGCGAAGCCCTGGCGAAAAACCGGTATCCCGTTTCAGAGTACGCTGACAATGACGGCATCTTGTCCGACGGTTCTACTTTGACCATTCCTTCCGGGCTACTCAACATCGATAAAAACCTGGTCGTCTCGTCCAGGCAATCACTAACCGTGATGCCTGGCGCACACATCGATTTGACCGACGGGGCATTCATACTTTCTTATGGAGCGCTAACCATTCAGGGCACTGAAGCCGAGCCTGTCAGATTTTTTTCAAGCGACAGTACCGGGCGTGGAGTTGTTGTACTGAATGCGAATGACAAGAGTGTGGTTTCGCATGCAGAGTTCTCAAATATGCGTGCGGCGGAGTTTCAAGGCTGGTCGGTCACCGCAGCCGTATTGTTTAACGAGAGTGAAGTCTCTTTGAATAACGTCTCTTTTCTCGCCAACCAGTCTGAGGATGCTTTGAATATTGTGCGGTCCAAATTTGAGATCAAGGACAGTCTGTTCAGCGCCAACAAATCCGACGCATTCGACTCAGACTTTTCGCGCGGTACTGTTTCCAATACTCGTTTCCTCGCAACCGGTAACGACGCGATAGATACGTCCGGTTCGAAAATCGAGATTCGCGACATCTTAATTTCTGGTGCAGGTGACAAAGGCGTGAGTGTTGGGGAAGCATCCGTGATGCGCGGTAAAAATCTGACCGTACAAAACTCCGGCATTGCCATCAGTTCCAAAGACAATTCCACTTTCGAAATTGAAAATATCTCTCTTGACGATAACGCGCTGGCGTTTGCCTTGTACCAAAAGAAAGCCGAATATGGCCCGACTCACGGCATCGCCCGCGGCTTGACGATTACGGGCGAAGGTAAAGAATTTATCGTTGAAAAAGGTTCGTCGCTGCAAATAGACGACACGCTCAAGATTGGTGACATAGACGATGTCAATGCCCTTATGTACGGCAATGTGTACGGTAAGAAAACCGTACGCTAACAGTCAGTCCCGCACTCGACCGTTTAAACCGACCGCCACCTGCGGACCAGACTGGTGAGTCCGATGATGCTTAGTATCCCTACAACTAAAGCTGTCACGAGCAATGCCACTAACACCCTGGTTGGCACCCTCTTTACGACTCGGGTAAACCTGTCGGCTGAAGTTTCCGTGTCTTTGTCGTCTTCGTACCAGGCTTGTGAAAGCTCAAGAGGCAGCACATGGGGAATTGCGCGTAGCCCCGAACCCGTTTGTTCCAGTACTATAAATACGGCAGGCCCTTCTCCTTTGAACTTGATCGACGAGCTTGCGTACAGGATATTGTTATCACGATCCGTTTGAGCTTTTAGATGCTGCCTGACCAGATCTCCTGTGAACACTTTTTCAACCCGCCCCTTGAGAAGCGGTACAATCTCCCGCTCCCAATACGCAGTGCCCTTGAGAAGAAAGTGCATCAGGATTACGACTTCGCGGTAGTTGGCGTGATCTTCTAGCTCTCGGTCAATGAAGCTTGCCAGGTTGTCGTTCGGCAGTGCATTGGGAAAACTCTCGTGCCCCAACAGAATAAATTTGGTCTGGCCAACAACGACACTTCGACTCCCTTGCCCACCCAACTCGGAAAAGGCTTCCCAACCTGCCGTCAAATCGTGATTGCCCGGAACCCCATGAACAGGGGCCTCCTGACGTGCAAAAGCATTTTGTATTGTGGCCCACTCGTGTGCTTTTCCGTTGTTCGTAATGTCACCGAGTAAAAATACGGCATCGGGTTGTAGCTGCCGAACCTCGTCTACCAACACCGCCAAATGCTCCTCGACGTTAAACGGCTTGGCGTCGCGGCTCTGCTTTTCAACCAGCAGGCTGTAAAGATGACCGATCAAGACCACACGCATTTGAGGGGAATCGGTGGAGCCTACCGGCGGCGCATCCTCGGCCTGTAGTGATTGTGCCAGGAAAAACAACATCCACAGCCCCAGAACTTGCAGGCCGGTCGATGTTCGGCATTCGCGCAACCCCGCTGTCGCCTGCTGTCGCACAATGCCGGTCATGGAGCAGTTCCTGGTTGGTCGACGCACTTAACAACGCGTCTGCCGTAACTTGTGGTGATATTTACGGTCCGGGTGGCAGCAAGTAATAGTCTCCGAAAAGTGCCAAGTCGACAAAATTTACGACACCGTCCGAGTTGAAATCAGCGACCGGATCATTGGTTAGAAACTCCGCAGAGAACAAACTCAAGTCAAGGAAATTGGTTATCAGGTCGTTGTTAAGATCCGAATCGCACTGATTACCAAAACCATCGCCATCGGCATCTATTTGCAGAGGGTTGGCAATAAACCGGCAATTATCGTCTGCGTCGAGAACGCTGTCGCCGTCGGAATCGGCTGCTTGAACAATAGTCAGAATCTGGTCCACTGCAACGTCG
>QIGP01000247.1 GCA_003228965.1 Gammaproteobacteria bacterium | reverse complement strand
CAAAGACCAGGCCGACGGCTCAAAAGTCGTTACCCTGGTGGCCAATGCAGGGCTGGTAGCCTGGCGCTCTTGTGCAGACGATCCAAAGCAATCGCTGTCGAGTTCTTCTGGCGGCACAGGAGCTGCAGAAGCAGACTCCTTACCGGTAGCGTCACCTAACACTCCTTTCTCGATTAGCTGAGCCAACTGAGTTTCGATGCGCCTGAGGCGCTCGTCAAACCGCTTCAGGTCGTCCCGGTCAGGACGTTCACTGTTTCTCTCGTTTTGGTCTTGCGGCGTGTCAGCCATCGCTCAATCCTCACAAGTGTACTCACTTAAGGACAGAGTATAACCGCATGTATAAGGACAGAGCTAAAGGCGCTTTGACCCAATCTGAACGCGCTCGCGCTCGACCAGAGGCTATTTCATATAGTCTTTAAGCACGCTCACGTCCATTTTGTATAACTCGTACGATTGCTCTTTTTGAATATAGCCTGACGGACTGACCATCCAGGTTTCACTTGTACCGTCAACCTTTATGCTCATTTCATATTCAAATATCGGTTTAATTTTCTCATAGCGGCGTTCGCGCTGTTCAAACGCAGACACCATCTGATTGACATGCTCGGAGTTAGTAATTTTTGCTGCATTTTTTTCAAGCCCGCGTTTGAACAGTAGAACCTGATTACCTTCTTCGGCGGCCTGCGTAGAAACAACGCCCGTCGAATTTTCACTGTCGGCAGCGGCCGAACCTGTTTCTGCAGTGCCACAGGCGAACAATAAGGAACACCCTGCTACCACGAGAAGACTAGAAAAAACACGACGCGTTCGGCGCGCGTAGCCTGCAAATGCCAGTAGAGCTAGCAGCGGCAAGCCCAGGGCTCCTCCACCTCCGCCACCGCTATTTGTAACTGGTGGTGGTACATCGTTAACCGTGACAGTAACCGTCGCGCCATCGGTCAAACCAGGGCCATCGGTTACAGTCACTGCAAACACCAGAGTTGTAGCCGATGACACTTGCGGAGCAGTAAAGGTTGCACTAGCCGTAGCCGCGTTACTTAGTGACACTGTTGTGCCGCTAGTTTGCGTCCACGCGAAGCTCAAATTGTCACCATCGGGATCGCTACTGGCACTCGCATTTAGCGTAACCACACCGGCCTCATCGATTGACAGCGATGAGTTACTAACTAACGCGTTAGGCGCGCGGTTAACGTTCAAGGTCGTGACGCTCACTGTATCCGTGTCGGATGCATTGAACGAATCGGAAACCGTTACCTCAAAGGTAACAACAGTATCCGCCGTCACTGCGGGCAGGGTTACCGAGGGAGTCGCCGAAGAGGCGTTAACAAGCACAGCGACCGGTCCAGCCGTTTGAATCCAGGCATAGATCAGATTATCTCCGTCGGCGTCTGTGCTACCCGTTGCATCCAGTTGTACGGTAGTGCCTTCATTGGCCGTTGCCTGAGCTGTCGCAATTGCGTTGGGTGGCGTATTGCCGCCCATCGGAGTAACGACAATACCGGCCGACGCCGAACCGATGCAGCTTTGCGCATTAGTCACGGTGAGAGTTACGTTACCTATATAGGAATTGGGATAGGCAAACACGGGTGAGGCCACTGTACTGTCAATGGATCCGTTACCGTCGAAGTCCCACGCGTAAGTTGTTCCGGCGCCTGCAGCACCCGTTACCAATGACGTGAAGGTGATGTTCTGATTGACTTCAGCCGGATTCAGATTAATAGAGAAAGACACATTAGGGACGTCACATGAATCAATACCGTCGATCTGGGTAACACCCGCATTCGACGGATCGAGCCAGGCTTTAAGGCGCGTGGTCGACGTCGTGCCTACGTCGTAATGCGAAGCCAGGTGGGCATAGAAATCTGGTGCATCTGGTGTATCGCACGAAGCACCGCCACCAGACAGTACACCAACAATGCGCTTTTCAGAGTTCCAAAAACCTGAACCGGAAGAGCCACCCTCTGTAGTACCTTCGTCCCATGCCGCAATCATGAGGTGAGTGCCGTTGGGGTCTTCGATAGCTGAGCCAAAACCGGTTATGACTATGGGGCCGGAGTCCACGCTAATGCGTTTCTCCGTACCATCCGGATGGTGAATGCTGACGCCCGAACTCGGTGGAATGGCCGATGTTTCCCAGCCCGACCAGTGCACGTTGTATGACTCAGGTGGAGCAGAATTGAGCTCCAAAAGAGTCATATCCCTCTGAGGCCCATCTGTTGCGTCAAGACTGCCTACTGTAGCCCGCAAGGTCGCACCCATTTGTGACTGCGCCTGCGAACCGTCTGCGCTACCACCACAAACCGATTTTTCGAAATTCCAAAACACCACCATTGATTGGGCTTCAGCCTCAGTTGAAACGCAGTGATTGGCCGTGAGGAAGTAAGGTTTACGGTCACCAACTGCATTGTTGACCATGTTACCGGTACACGTGAACGAAGCACCGTTGTTTTGGTACACGTATCGTGCAACAGAACGAATTTCGTCGCGCCAGTCATTTCCCTGGGAGCACACAACGTCAATGTTGCACGCACCAACTTTGGGTGTACTAATTGATTTCATGTTTCTGTACCCATGATTAACGTCTTTAAGATCAAACGTCAGATAGGGTTTCATTCGAGTTGGCACGTTAATCTCGATGTAAGCAACCTCACCGTAGACCATTGGCGTCCACAATTTCTTTGAAGGTCTGTTGTCTTTGTCGGTGTAAGGGCCGAGCACCTGATCGCGGTTCTCGCTGTACACATAAAGTGCGGCGCCAGGCGGTAAAAAGATATCGTCAAACGCAAAACTCAACCACTCGGCGTTAGCGGCGTCGATTTTCAATCGCCATACCGACATGTCGTCTATGACCGACCACTCTCCCTGGCGTTCATAGTGTTCGCCAGTCTTTTCCGTTCTCGCAATGGCGACACGTAGCGGCTGTCCTTTTCTTGCATTCAGATCGTCTTCGGCAACAACCTTGTCAACGTCCAATCGATCGAAGGCTAATACGGCATTCGATTTCCAGTTCATCGCGTGCCTGAACGTTAATGGCTCTTCAATGCGCTCCACCGCTGCTGCTGATTGCGAGAAGCCGGCAACCGCAATAAGCGCGGCTAAAAGAAAATAATTTCGCATAGAGCTAACCATCCATTTGTAGATACAGTTTTGTGACCAAACCTTAAGGTAAATAGTGAACCAAAACAAAGGCCCCAATCACAGTATTCAGGATACAAGACAGACCTGAATCACGCCTGAATCGGTAGTAACCCACAGAATTCTAGAAATTCTGCTGTATATGGGAGATTCGACCCGCTATTGGCCAATTAGGTCCCATGCTTCATCCCTGGTTGTGGTCGGCAGACAACAGGGCATTGAGCAGATTATCCTGAAAACTAATGTTTCCCGTCAGACTTTGATGGTCTTCGCACAGGAAAAACGCGTAATCCAAGCCGTTGTATCAATTTTACCACGCACAGGCAACGAACAGGTAGTGCAAGTGAGATACAACGCATCAGTACTCCTTTACTTAATCTAAAAGAAAACGAAGTCAGTGCCTGGACTGTACAAATAGTAAGGGCTACACCGCAGAGTTTGCCACGCTGCTAATCCAGTAGCCATGCATTTGGTTAGCGGCGTTTGGGTGCGATGAGGTCGGTGATCGTGCCGTCGAACATTTCCGCCGCCATGGCAACGGTCTCTGAAAGCGTCGGATGAGCATGAATGGTCAGCCCAATATCCTCTGCGTCACAACCCATCTCGATTGCAAGCGCGGCTTCCGCCACCAAATCACCGGCATGAGGGCCTACAGCACCCATGCCAATAACGCGATGAGTATCTGGATCGAATAACAACTTGGTCAAACCGCTCTCAACTCCAAGCGCCAGTGCGCGACCACTCGCTGCCCAGGGAAAGGCACCCTTCTCGTATGCAACGTTGTTCTTCTTTGCGTCGTTCTCGGTCAGTCCCACCCACGCGACTTCAGGATCGGTGTAGGCAACCGAAGGAATTACACGAGCGTCAAACGCACGCTTTAAACCCTGAGCACACTCAGCGGCCACTTTACCCTCGTGACTACCTTTGTGTGCCAACATCGGATTTCCACGCACGTCACCAATGGCATAGATGTGTGGAATGTTCGTTTGCATATGATTGTCTGAGGAAATAAATCCAGACTCATCCACAATCACCCCGGCATTTTCAGCACCAATTAATGCACCATTAGGCCTGCGGCCTACAGCGACCAATACACGACCGAAAGTTTCGACAAATCGTTCTTCTTTGTGCTCGAAAGTCACTTCCATGCCGTCGAGTTTACTTTCTACTAAAGTCACTTTGGTGTTCAGCCAAATATTTTCGTAACGTTTGGTAATGTGTTGATGTAGTGGCTTAACAAGGTCGGCATCGCAGCCCGGAATAAGTTGGTCAGTAAGCTCTACTACTGAAATTTTAACGCCCAGGGCGGAGTAAACTGCGGCCATTTCGAGCCCGATGATACCGCCACCAATGACCAACATGCGTTTTGGCAACTCTTCGAGTTCAAGCGCGCCCGTCGAATCGATAACTCGAGGATCTTCCGAAATAAAAGGCAAGTTAACAGGCTCACTGCCTGCGGCAATAATGCATTTCTCGAATGCAATGACTTCGGTGCCTTTACCAGACTTAACCTCAATGTGATGGTCCGACAAGAAGGTTCCCGTTCCCGGAACCACCTGAACTTTGCGCCGCTTGGCAAGCCCAGCCAGTCCTTGGGTAAGCTTGCCGATGACTGAGTTTTTCCAGTTCACCAATTTCCTGGTATCGACCTTTGGTGCCGCAAACGTAATGCCATGATCCGCCATGGCCGCCGCGTCGTCGATCACTTTAGCGGCGTGTAACAACGCCTTTGAAGGGATACACCCGACATTGAGACAGACGCCTCCGAGCGACGGCCAACGTTCAATCATCGCTACATCCATGCCAAGGTCAGCCGCTCTAAACGCCGCCGTGTAGCCTGCCACGCCCGCACCAAGCACAAGCAACTCGCACTTGCGGTCGACCTGACCTGTATAAGCACTGTTTGCAACTGGCCGCGGAAGAGCAGCCGTGGCTTCTTCTACTTCGGGCGCCTGATCTTCTTCGACTGCTACAGCAATTAAGGCAATTGAATCTCCGGCAGAGACTTTGTCACCTGCACGCACAGTAACTTCAATAATGCGCCCTGCATGCGGCGAAGGCACTTCCATGGCGGCCTTATCGGTCTCCAGCGTGATCAGCGCGTCTTCTTTGTTAACCTGATCGCCTGGTTTGATGGAAACCTCAATGATTTCCACAGTGTCGAAATCGCCGAGTTCCGGTATGCGAATTATCGTGGGCTCGCTCATGCGTCCACCAACACGTCGACGTCGCCGACAAGTTGAGCAAGACGAGCTGTAAAACGTGCAGCACTTGCGCCATCGATTACCCGATGATCGTAAGATAGTGACAACGGCAACATGAGTCGTGGAACAAACTCTCCGTCAATGTACACAGGTTGCATAGACGACCGCGATACACCCAGTATGGCTACTTCAGGAGCATTAACAATTGGCGTAAATGAAGTCCCGCCAATGCCGCCAAGGCTTGACACGGTGAACGAACCACCTTGCATTTCGGTTGCTTTGAGTTTTCCTTCGCGCGCTTTGAGAGACAGCTCTCCCAATGCTTTCGCAATATCAAGGACAGACAACGACTGGGCGTTGTGAATCACAGGCACCATCAAACCGTTGGGTGTATCGGCCGCAAAACCGATGTTGATGTAGTCCTTCATGACCATAGCTTTGCCGTCGTTCGACAGCGACGCATTAAACAATGGAAACTCTTGCAGCGCGACAACGCAAGCGCGGACTACAAACGCCAGTGGTGTGAGTTTAATTGCAAGCTCTTGCGCAGCCGCCTTCATAGCTTTGCGTTTCGATTCTGTTTTCGTGAAGTCGCCCAGATCGTTTTGGGTAACGTGAGGAATATTGACCCAGCTCGCATGGAGCCTTGGCCCGGAGATTTTTTGAATTCGAGTCAGTGGCTCAAGCGTCACTGTGCCGAACTTCGCGTGGTCTACCTTAGGTACTTCAGGCAGCGCTGGAGCGGCAGTCGGTCCACCACCTATCATGACCGATTTAACAAACGCTTTAACGTCGTCTTTATTAATCCGCGACTTAACCGAGGAACCACGAACACGCCCGAGATCTACACCGAGTTCGCGAGCAAATTTACGGATAGCGGGGCTTGCATGTGCAAGCTTAAACGTCGATTCGCTAATAGACGGAAGCGCCGCCGGCGCCGCACCTGTTGCTGCAGACGGTTCAGACAACACGGCAGGAGGAGGTGCGGGAGCGGCGGCTTCGACCTGAGCGGGTTCCGAAGTGGCGTCCACGCTTTGAGCCGTGTGCGACTCACACACTGCGACGGTCGCCCCAGCCGCTACGCGATCGCCAACGTTAACCAGCACTTCCTTGATAACACCCGCTACTTCCGAGGGTATGTCCATGGCCGCTTTGTCTGTTTCCAGAGTAAGCAGCGGCGTTTCAAGCTCAATGTGATCACCTGGTTCAATGAGTACTTCTATGACTTCGACGTCGTCAAAATCGCCAAGAACAGGCACTTTGAGCTCAACCAAAGAAGGCACCATGACCGTTTCAGCCTCACTGGACGATACGGAGGTCACAGCTACCGTAGGCTCAGCCGTCGGCGCGAGTTCTTCAACTTGCGCAGAGCTATCGGAGTCAAGCGCCAGAATAATGTGTCCTTCAGACACTTTGTCGCCTGCGCTGACTGCAATGGATGCAATCGTACCTGCGTGTGGTGATGGAACGTCCATCGCCGCTTTATCAGTTTCGATGGTAATCAGACTGTCTTCAACGTCCACAGACTGGCCCACTTCGACCAGGACTTCGATTATCTCAACATCGTTAAAGTCGCCAATGTCCGGAACCCGTACTTCGATACGGTTACTCACAATATTCTCCTACACCGAACTTGGATTGGGTTTGCTCACGTCAATGCCGAACCGACGTATCGCATCTTTAACCACTTCGGCACCAATGGCTCCGTCGTCGGCCAACGCACTCAGCGCGCTAATCGCTACGTAATATCGATCAACTTCGAAGTGACGTCGTAACGCCGCACGGCCATCACTGCGCCCGAAACCGTCCGTTCCCAAAACGTTAAATCGTCCCGGTACCCAGTTGCGAATTTGATCCGGAACAATCTTCATATAGTCGCTCGCGGCGATGAAGGGACCTTTCACGTTTTCGAGGCATTCCACTACGTACGGTTTACGTGGCGTGCTCCCAGGGTGAAGCATGTTCCAGCGATCTTTCTCCGCGCCGTCGCGTCGCAGCTCGTTGTAGCTTGTGACACTCCACACGTCGGACGGGATATCGAATTCCTCAGAAAGAAGCGAACTTGCAGCCAACACCTCACGTAAAATTGTGCCTGAACCGAACAGCTGCACGCGCAGCTTGCCGCTTGCGCCCTCTTTCAAGCGATATATGCCGCGAAGAATTCCTTTCTCGGAACCCTCGAGCAACGCAGGGTGAACATAGTTTTCGTTCATGCAGGTTATGTAATAAAAGACGTTTTCTTGCTCTTCGTGCATGCGTCGCATTCCGTCCTGCACAACCACAGCAAGCTCGTAAGCGTAGGCTGGGTCGTAAGACACACAGTTCGGAATGGTAGAGGACAACACCAAACTATGACCGTCCTGGTGCTGCAGTCCTTCACCGGCAAGCGTAGTTCGACCTGCTGTACCACCAATGTAAAAACCGCGGGCCTGCATATCGGCCGCAGCCCACAGGAAATCGCCAACGCGTTGAAAACCAAACATTGAATAAAACAGATAAAACGGAATAGCACTGATGCCGTGATTGGCATAGGCGGTTCCTGCGGCAATCCAGGAGCAGGTTGCGCCCGCTTCATTAATACCTTCTTGCAGAATTTGTCCTTTCTTGTCTTCACGGTAATACATGAGCTGGTCGGCATCTTGTGGCGTATAGAGCTGACCGACAGAAGAGTAAATACCTACCTGACGGAACATGCCTTCCATACCAAAAGTACGCGCCTCGTCCGGCACGATAGGCACAATGTGTTTGCCCAGAGTCTTGTTTTTTATGAGCTGCGAAATAATTCGCACCATTGCCATAGTAGTGGACGCTTCGCGTTCACCGGTTCCCTTGAGTTGAACTTCGAAGTCTCTTAAAGGTGGTGCTTTAAGAACAGGTGCCGAAGCAATCCGCGCTGGCAAAAAGCCGCCGAGACGTTTACGCCGGTCTTTCAGGTACTGCATTTCCGGGCTGTCTTCTGGCGGTTTACAAAACGGCACTTCCATCAGGTCCTTATCGCTGACCGGAATATTGAAACGGTCGCGGAAGTGCCTAAGCGCATTCTCGTCGAGATTCTTCTTCTGGTGCGTAATGTTCAGTCCTTCACCCGCGGCACCCATGCCAAAGCCTTTAACGGTTTTGGCGAGAATTACTGTCGGGCGACCGGAAGGTTTCACAGCCTCTGCGTAAGCCGCGTAGACTTTTTGCATGTCGTGGCCACCGCGGTTCAATTTCCAGATGTCCTCGTCGGACATGTTGGCTACCATTGCTTTTAGCTCCGGGTACTTACCAAAGAAATGTTCACGCGTGTAGGCGCCACCTTTGGATTTAAAGTTCTGATACTCGCCGTCAACCGCTTCTTCCATGCGTTTACGCAACAGACCTTTATGGTCTTTCGCTAACAACGGATCCCAACGTGAACCCCACACAACTTTAATTACGTTCCAGCCGGCTCCCGTAAAGGCCGCTTCGAGCTCTTGTATAATTTTACCGTTACCGCGCACTGGACCGTCGAGACGCTGCAAATTGCAGTTAACAACGAAAATCAGATTGTCGAGCTTTTCGCGCACCGGCATAGTGATGGCGCCCAGACTTTCAGGCTCATCCATTTCACCGTCGCCAAGGAAACACCAAATCTTGCGGTCTTGAGCGTTAAGTAAATCGCGGTTCTGTAAATAGCGCATAAACCGCGCCTGATAAATAGCCATCATGGGTCCCAGACCCATGGATACTGTCGGGAACTGCCAAAAATTAGGCATAAGCCAGGGATGCGGATAGGAGGAAAGCCCGCCTCCACCGACTTCCTGGCGGAATCGCAGAAGATCTTCTTCTTCGAGCCGGCCTTCTAAAAAGGCGCGCGAGTAAATGCCTGGCGCGACGTGACCCTGAATGAAGATCATGTCACCACCAAAATCTTTGGTACGGGCTCGCCAAAAATGGTTAAACCCGACTTCGTAGAGCACTGCAGAAGACGCGTAACTTGCAATATGACCGCCATACTCGGAGCTTAGTTTGTTGGCATGTACAACCATCGCCATGGCATTCCAGCGCAAATACGCCAATATGCGCTTCTCAATGGCGATGTCGCCCGGGTAAAGCGGCTCCTTACCAACCGGTAACGTGTTCAAATACGCCGTATTCGGTGTGAACGGCAGGTATGCTCCCGACCGTCTGGCGTGATCGACCAAATGGTCTATTAAGAAGTGGGCTCGTTCTGGTCCATGTACTTTGAGCACAGAGTCAATGGAGTCAAGCCAGTCCCGCGTTTCCGCCGGATCTACATCCGGATTGGATTTGCCGTCGTGCATATAAGTAAGTCCTTTCGTTCTGGTGTTTTGGCACCAGCGAAACTCAAGCGTAGAAAGTCACGAAGCGAATTTAGCGCCAGACGGCGCTATACAATCTGTATAATCCAGAATTCGATAAATCAGGTCAAGGACAATAGTGCTCTATCTACTTCCAAAAGCAACCAAATTGGTCGTCAAAGACTACGCGGAACGCCCTACCGCAGCGCAACTAAAAGCAGTCGATCATGTGTTTTTGCTTGAGCCAAAACAACGACGTCAGCGATTAATGGAAAAAACACCTGTGGATAGCGCGCTTGGTTATTTACGCGCGTCTACCGCCAATAAACCGTCACTCGCAACCAGCGCCGGATCGGCGACAGAGCCAGGCTTGACCTATGTCAACTACGGACCTGAAAACTCAGTATTTGCCCACCTGACGATCGCGCGCAAACTGTTTGGTGCGCTAGGATCGCTCAATCCCAAACGCATCCTCGTAATCTGCAACGATCAATCGGACGAGATACGTGACAGATTTGGCGAAGCCATCGCGGCCGCAGGCCATGCGTACATCTGCCCTCTTGTGACGTTCAAAAAACAGACGCCACCTGCCAAAAGACTGAAGGCTCTTGACCTCTTTTTGTGCTCCAAACTCGACGTTACGCGCCTTAAAGCCGAAGCCAATGGTAACAATCTCGCCAGAGTTCTCTCGGCGCTGCCACCTAACGTTTTGAACGCCGCGAATTACGTCGATCTTGTGGGCGATATGGCTCACGCCAACGACTATGAACTCACCATTTACGATCAGGCTCAGCTCAAGAAAATGGGTGCAGAAGCCTTTTTGGCCGTCGCGAGGGGCAACTCACACAGCTCAGCCGCTATGGTGCGATTGCGCCGATCCGGAACTGATACTCAGCCATGGGTAACCCTGGTCGGAAAAGGTGTTTGTTTCGACACCGGTGGCATTAACGTTAAAGGAGCTGAAGGCATGCACGGCATGCACGAGGACATGCAAGGCAGCGCTGTTGCTTTGGGTAGTTTCATGACGCTTAGCGAACTTCTGCCCGAACGAACCCTTGAATGCTGGCTCGCCATTACCGAGAACCGAATAGACGGTGATGCGCACACGCCAAATGAGATTATCACCGCCGCCAACGGTACTACCATTGAAGTCGTCCACAGCGACGCCGAAGGACGCATGGCCTTGTGCGACACACTGCACTTTGCCAGCCAACAAAACCCCCAGTTCATGATTGACTACGCTACACTTACCGGGGCCTGTGTAAATGCGGTGACTGATCGATATTCCGGCGCATTTAGCAACCGCGAAAGCTTGAACAGTGTGATTACACGCGCCGGTAAATCCAGTGGCGAACGCACTTGGCCGTTTCCTATGGATAAAGATTTCGATGAAATGCTCGAATCGAAATACGCTGACGTACTGCAGTGTCCGCACAGCGGCAAAGGCGACCACATTGCGGCCGCCCGCTTTTTAAATCGCTTTGTAAATGTACGCATTCCCTGGATTCACGTCGACTTGTCGGCCGGTAATAAACGCGGTGGCCTTGGACATGTTGGCACCGATACAACCGGTTTCGGCGTGCGCCTGACCACACACCTGCTGATTGATCAGCAGGCACACACGGCTACCTGAATCCTGCCCGCGCGTGGCCTGTTGAGCACACTCTTTCGGAGCAACTTGTGACGCAAACCCTCACGATAATTAAACCCGACGACTGGCACCTACACCTTCGCGACGGCGATACCCTGCAACGTGTTGTGGGTCATACCGCGGCCCGTTTTGGCCGCGCGGTTGTCATGCCTAACCTGACCCCTCCTGTAACCACCGCCATGGCCGCGCAGGCCTACCGCCAGCGCATACTCGAGGCTTTGCCGGACGACACGACATTCAATCCTTTGATGACCATGTACCTGACGCCGTCGATGAGTCCGCAAGACATTGTCGAAGCCTCTAAAGCAGAGCACGTGATCGGAGTTAAATGGTATCCAGCAGGAGCAACCACCAATTCAAGTCTGGGCGTTCATAACATTAACGAGTGCACTGAGACACTCGAAGCGATGGCCGAATACAACGTACCGCTTCTCGTACATGGAGAAGTCACCGACGCTGCCGTCGACACATTCGATCGGGAAGCCGTTTTTGTAGAGACAATTCTCGACCCACTGTTACACCAACTTCCCACGCTCCGGGTGGTGCTCGAACACATAACGACCAGTCAGGGAGCCGACTACGTTTCCTCTCAAGGTGCAAACGTAGCCGGCACGCTGACTCCACAGCATTTGTTGCTAAATCGCACCTCGCTCTTCCAGGGAGGCTTGCGCCCCCACAACTTCTGCCTGCCCATTTTGAAACGCGAATCTCATCGAGTGCGCCTTATGGAAGCGGCAACCAGCGGCGACGCGAGCTTTTTCCTGGGTACCGATAGCGCTCCTCATGCACAATCTGCCAAAGAGTCTGACTGCGGCTGCGCCGGTATTTTCTCCGCCCACGCAGGCATAGAGTTGTACGCCGAGGCTTTTGAAGACGCAGGCTCTCTCGACCGTTTGGAAGGGTTTGCAAGTAAACATGGACCCGCGTTCTACGGCCTGCCCCTAAATACTGATACCATTACGCTTGCACGCGAATCGTGGCAGGTTCCTGAGTCGTATTCCCTGGGCCAGGAACGCCTGATACCTTTCCGTGCCGGACACTCTATGCGATGGTCGATGCTCTGACGGTCGATACTCGAATGCAACACGTTGAAGTCTCGCACGCGAAGTGATTACAGCAAGTCGTAGTACTCGGCCCATCGAATTAATTCAACCAAAACGCTCATACCGCAACACCCCCTACAATCCAAACTAAAGAAAGTGCCTTAATGACTGAAGACCTGGCTCACCCACCCTTGAAAGATCGTTTCCGCGGATTCTTGCCGGTGGTCGTAGACGTTGAGACCGGCGGATTCAACCACCAGACCGATGCTCTGCTGGAAATCGCCGCTGTGTTTGTACATCTGGACGCTGACGAACGTATCCACCGTGGAGAGACCGTCAGGTTCCATGTCAAACCATTTGAAGGTGCTAATCTCAGCCCGGCTTCTTTGGAAGTTAACGGCATCGATCCGCACCATCCTTTGCGACCAGCGATCAATGAAAAAGACGCGCTTCAGCGCATTTTTCGTGAAGTCCGTCAACACCTGCGCGACAACATCTGCACGCGTGCCGTGCTGGTAGGTCACAACTCCGCGTTCGACCTGAATTTTGTCAACGCGGCGGTGGCGCGAACTGAAATCAAACGCAACCCGTTCCACCCGTTTAGCAGCTTCGATACGGCCACGCTCGGAGGCGTTGCCTTTGGACAAACCGTTCTGGCCCGCGCTGTGAAAGCGAGCGGTAAAGAGTGGGCGACCGAAGAGGCACACAGCGCGGCTTACGACGCGGAGATGACCGCCGATTTGTTTTGCGAAATTGTTAACCGGTTTCAACCGGTCTACGCCTCGCGTCTACACGCGCCAAAAGACAGCTAGTCTTCTCGATTCAGAACTGTGTCTACGGCCGTTTTAAGTTCGCCGTTCTTGTACATTTCCATGACGATATCGCATCCCCCCATCAATTCGCCATTGATGTAGAGCTGTGGAAATGTCGGCCAGTTCGAATAGACTTTGAGGCCTTCACGGACATCCTGGTCTTCGAATATATTCACGTAGGAAAAATCGGCATCTACTTGCTTGAGCGCAGCGACCGTTTGCGCAGAAAAACCGCACTGGGGGAAATCGGGCGTGCCTTTCATGTAAAGCAAGATTGGATTGCTGCTAAGTTGCTGCTCAATACGCTGGTTCAGTTCGGTCGTCATGTTTGGTTCCTGCTTTAAAAATGTCTGTAAAGGGCTACGCCCGTTTTAATTTCAGTTTAAATTAGAGTCTGACTACTCAGAGCGTGCCGCTCTGCGTAACTCGAGCTTATTCACCACTGATTTTACGCCAACTATGTTGCGAGCGATATCTTCGGCACGTTGCTGCTCGATATAAGACCCCACATTGCCGTTCAGAGTCACCACGCCGTCATAGGTGTCAATGTTGATGGCAAGTGCGCGCACGTACTTGTCAGCGGCGTACCGAGTCTTGATAGAGGCGGTTATGGTGCCGTCATCGAGGATCTGCTTGGCAGGACGTTCATCCTTGCCAACCGCATAGCCTCCGGCGGCGGCCCCGCCAATTAGCAAAGCCGCACAGCCGCTTAGACCAAAAAGACTGAGTATTAGTAGTGTAAGGAGTGCTTTTTTCGAACGCATAACAAATTCCTCTCGCGATAGATCATCCAGATTCAACTTAATTGGGCGTTAATGCTGCCTGGTCACGGTCAATTCAACCGTTGCCCACCTGATTCAGCTTTTCTTCGCGGTTTTTGATTTCGAGCATAATGGCCGCTTTTTGAAGCCTCGAGAGTCTCGACCACAGCGATATTTCGGACAACGTGCGCAAACAGCCAACACACAGATTGTCTTCGTCCAGTTGACAAACGCCGATACACGGCGATTCTACATTGGAAATAGTCAAAATTTACCGGTCCTTGTGAATACTAGTGGATGGACAATCTCAATGGTGGTTGGTTCGATACGCTCGCCAATAAACGAGCCACTTACGCGCTTGGGCAGGTCCTTTGGCGACTGACCACTCAGTCACAACATACGAAGTGTAGCAAGATCTCCGTCGCGGAGTCACCATAGCGACCGTGTACCATTAACTCTTCGTCATTGCGAATTAGTGTTTTTACACACCCTCCATAATCCGACGCTCTTCCCCCTCCGTGCGACAAAGATCTGAACTCGTTCGCCTAGCGGCTTCGTGAGCCTCAACCGGCGCCGCTCAGGCTCAATTCGCAATACCCTGTGCAGCTACAAATCCGTATACTACGCACTCGTTTGTGAGGGGAACATCATGACCATCGACTGGAAAGACGGCGTCGCAGCCACTGTAGCGCTCGCATTGGAAGAAGATGTGCAAACCGGCGACGCAACAGCCAGTCTTGTGCCCGCAGATTCTGTGGTTCTGGCCCGCGTGATTTCGCGCGAACCAGGCATAGTGTGCGGCCGCCCGTGGTTCGACCAGGTGTTCGCTCAACTTGACAATCAAATCTCGGTGGAATGGACCGTCGATGAAGGCAGCGCCATTTTGGCTGACAGCCTGCTTTGTCGCATTAAGGGCCCAGCCCGGCCAATTCTCACTGGCGAACGCACCGCCCTCAATTTCTTACAAACCCTGTCCGGAACGGCGAGCATAACAGCACGCTATGCGCATGAACTTCGGGACACCGAATGCGCAGTTCTCGATACTCGCAAGACCCTTCCGGGACTACGCATGGCGCAAAAGTACGCCGTCAAGACAGCTGGTGGACGCAATCACCGAATGGGCCTTTATGACGCGATTCTTATTAAGGAAAACCACATCATGGCCTGTGGCGGAATTGGTGAAGCCATTCAAAAAGCGCGTGAACTGTCGCCTGACCTGTTACTTGAAATTGAAGTAGAAAATCTCGATCAGTTCGCAATTGCGCTCGAAGCGCGACCAGACGTCATCATGCTCGATAACTTTTCCATTCAACAAATGAAGAAGGCCGTCGCTCTGGCCGAGTTTCTTGGACTGGAGCGGCCCAAGCTCGAAGTTTCCGGAAACGTGGAAATCGATCGGTTAAGAATGATAGCGAAAACAGGCGTCGACTACGTATCGGTAGGGGCATTGACCAAGCATGTCCAGGCCCTCGACCTTTCAATGCGATTTAAACAATAAAAACAATACGTTAAACCTGTCCCTATCACTCGCCTGTCAACTCTGACATTTCACCTTAAATTTGTTGCTTTGCAGCGTTCATAGTAGAATGGCCGCTGTTTCGCGGTATCTGGCGCCAGGCTTTGTGCGCGTCACCCATTCTTTGTGGCGTCGACTGCGCCAGTGGATACCGCCTCATATTAAACGAGGACCGCCTGTGTCTATACTGACTTTTAGCATCATTGCTGTATTTTTGTTTCTGGCTCTTGCGTATACCAATCAGGCGATCAAAGTCTGGGCCGTTGCGGCGGCCGGACTTTTGCTTTTGAAGCAACTAACCAGTGGCGACTTCACCTTGTTGTCGTGGCTCATTCTCGCTGCGGTCGTCATTCCGTTTGCCCACACAGGCCTTCGACGACAGCTGTTCGGCAACCGCATTTACAAATGGTACCGCTCCGTATTACCTGCGATGTCTGAAACCGAAAAAACCGCTATAGACGCGGGTACTGTTTGGTGGGAAAAAGACCTTTTTAGTGGTCGACCAGACTGGAACAAAATGCTCGCCTACCCGGCGGCAACGCTTTCACCAGAAGAACAGGCCTTTTTGGACGGGCCGGTTGAAGAACTGTGCTCGATGCTCAACGACTGGGAAATCAGCCAGGCGAACGATCTGCCCGCCGACGTTTGGGCTTTCATAAAGGAACAGGGCTTCCTTGGCATGATTATTCCAAAAGAATACGGTGGCCTTGAATTTTCCGCACGCGCTCAAACCGAAATTGTCATGAAAATTTCCACACGTTGCGGTCCCGCTGCGGTCACCGTCATGGTGCCGAACTCTTTGGGTCCCGGCGAGTTGCTGCTGCACTACGGAACGAAGGAGCAGCAAAACCATTATCTTCCTCGTTTGGCGAAAGGCCAGGAAATTCCCGCCTTTGGTCTAACCGGGCCGCACGCAGGATCGGATGCCGGCGGCATACCCGACACAGGCGTTGTGTGTGAAGGCGAATACAACGGCCAAAAAGTTCTGGGTTTTCGCTGTAACTGGAAAAAGCGCTACATCACGCTTGGCCCTGTATGCACAGTGCTTGGCCTTGCCTTTAAAGCCGAAGACCCGGACGGTTTGCTTGGCGGTGATGAAGATCTTGGCATCACCTGCGCGCTGATCCCAACGAACACGGCCGGCGTTACCATTGGTGACAGACACAAGGTCGGTGTCGCTTTTCAAAATGGACCGAACACCGGAGAGGACGTGTTTGTGCCTATGGCCTGGGTCATAGGTGGTGAAGAACGCATTGGCGACGGTTGGCTAATGCTCACCGACTGCCTGTCAGTCGGACGCGCTATTTCCTTGCCCGCTTTGGGTACCGCCGCTGGTAAAGCAACGGCTCGCTTAACCGGCGCCTACGCGCGAATTCGGCGACAGTTCAAACTGCCGATTGGCAAATTCGAAGGGGTTGAAGAAGCGCTTGCCCGTATTGGCGGTATCACTTATCGAATGGACGCGTCGCGCATATTCACCGCGGTGGCGCTGGATCTTGGTGAGAAACCTTCAGTGCTCTCAGCCATTTTAAAATACCACAATACCGAAGGCATGCGACAGGTCATCAACGACGCCATGGACATTCACGGGGGCAAAGGCATCTGTATGGGGCCAAGTAATTACCTCGGAAGTGTCTACCGAGCCGTGCCCGTTGGCATTACCGTGGAAGGGGCTAACATTCTTACCCGTACCATGATCATCTTCGGTCAGGGTGCGATTCGATGTCATCCTTACATTCTTGATGAAATGCGCGCCGTGGCCGATGAAGATTTACATCGTGGACTCATCAATTTCGACAAAGCGTTTTTCGGTCACGTGGGCTTTACCGTGAGCAATGCAGTGCGCGCTTTCGTCATGGGCATAACAGGCTCCCTGTTTGTGCGTACGCCAAAAGCCGGCATAACAAGTCACTACTATCGCCAGCTGTCGCGAATGAGTTCGGCGTACGCCTTTGTCGCCGACGTCACCATGTTAATACTTGGTGGCAAAATGAAACGCAAAGAAAAACTGTCAGGTCGACTGGGTGACGTACTAAGCCATTTGTATATGGCATCCGCGGTGCTCAAGAAATTTGACGAAGACGGCCGCCCTTCCGCCGATATGCCATTGGTTAACTGGGCCATGCGCGATTCTCTCTATCACATGCAAGACGCGCTGGAAGGCGTATTGCACAACTTCCCGATTCCTATAGTCGGTAAAATTCTGCGTCGCCTCGTATTGCCACTGGGCCGTACTTACCGACGCCCTTCCGACGGTATTGGCCACCGGGTATCGAAAATACTGCTAAGCCCCTCAGCTACCCGCGATCGTTTGACCGCCGGAATGTACCTGAATCAAGACGTCAATGATCCGCAAGGTTTGCTTGAAGTTGCGTTGACCAAAGTGATTGCAGCCGAACCTATCGAACGCAAAATTTACGGTGCCATCCACCAACGTGTGCGCCCGTATAACTTTGACGAAGTGCTAAAGATCGCGTTGGCCGAAGGTGTCATTACCGAACTTGAAGAGCAAAGCGTGCGCGAAGCTCACGAACTTATTAACGCCACTATCAATGTCGATCAGTTTCCACAAGACGGTATTGCTTCTCACAGACAGGAAGAAACGATGGCGCAGACTGGCTAATTGTAGAGAACTTACTCAACGCTTTGCACATCGTAACTCCGTCATTGCGAAACCGCGTAGCGGGTGTGGCAATCTCCGTCAGGTTGTCGCGAACTCAATTAGTTACGCCGACGTAGCGTTAAGAGATTGCCGCGCCCTTCGGGCTCGCAATGACGTAGCTCTTTAGTGCTCGCAATGACGGCGTGTTCGGACAGCTTGCGACTCTCAACTAAGGCCGCATAAAAATATCTTCCTGTTCGGTAAAACCTTCTTTGACGCGTTTGGGCACAGACACACCGTAGCCTTGAGCGTAGTCAACACCCATGCCTTTGAGCATGGCGATGATCTCGTCGTTCTCGGCAAACTCCGCGATGGTTTTCTTGCCCGTCAAATGGCCGATTTCGTTAATTGAGCGCACCATTTCACGGTCGATGGGATCGTGCAGAATTTCTTTTACAAAGCTTCCATCGATTTTCAGGTAGTCGACCGGGAAGTGTTTCAAGTAGCCAAACGAAGACATGCCGGTGCCGAAGTCGTCAAGCGCAAACTGACAGCCCAACTCTTTAAGCGAATTGATAAAACGACTGGCCTGAGAGTAGCTTGCGATAGCCGCTGTTTCAGTAATTTCAAAACAAATTTTGCTCGGGTCAAGACCACTGCTACGGAACTGGTCAATCACAAAAGGTAAGAACTTGTCGTCACCGAGCGATTGGCCCGAGAGATTAATTGAACACATGGTCAAGCGTTTGCGTTCGTCTGCCTCGGAAATAAGCCAGCGCAACGTGTTCTCGATAACCCAACGGTCTATCTTTGGAGTAATACTGTATCGTTCAGCGGCAGAAATAAAGACGTCAGGTGTAACAATAGCGCCATTTTCGTCACGCATGCGCAGCAGTATTTCGTAGTGCAATCCTTGCTCGGTCGAGTTCAATGGACGAATAAGTTGGCGGTACAACTCAAAGCGATCTTCTTCGAGCGCGTTGTTAATACGCGCCGCCCACTGCATTTCCCGGCGTCGGCGCATAAGTTCGATATCGTTTTCCTGGAAGCAGTGAATGCGGTTGCGTCCGGCCTCTTTGGCCGATGCACACGCGCTATCCGCTGCGCTCAGGATACTGGTGATGTCGTCGTTGTCGTTGGTGATCGGAACCACACCAATACTCACACCAAGACGGAAGGTTCGTTCGTCCCAGGTAAACTTGAATTCTTCAATCGCTGCTCGCAGCTCTTCGGCAGTTTGCAGTGCCTCTTCAAGAGAGCAACTTTCGAGTAGCAAGCCGAATTCGTCGCCACCTAATCTCGCCAACGTATCGCGCCAGCGAATTTTTGATTTGAGCAAAGAGCCCAACTGACCCAACAGCGTGTCGCCAGCCGTGTGGCCGCACGAGTCGTTAACCATCTTGAACTGATCGAGGTCAAAGTAGCAAAGAGCGTACTCGGTCTCTCCAGCTTTGGCGCTTCTAAGCGAACGTTCAAGACGGCTCTCAAATTCCCGACGATTTACAAGACCTGTAAGAATGTCGTGGCTTGCGTGATAACTCAGGCGACGATTAAGCTCGCGAGATTCGCTCACGTCGTGGAACACCAATACGCCACCCGAAAAATGACCTCGGCCATCTCGAATAGGGGCAGCGTTACTTTCAATATAAAGTTCGTTGCCGTCGCGTCGGATCAAAAGTGTCGGACGAATTGATTTGATCGAGCGTTTGCGGCGAATGGATACCGACAGAGGATTTTCAAGCGGCTCGCAAGTTTCTTCGTGAAAACTGCGGAAGATATCGTCGACCGGTCGCCCGGACGCGTCTTCAAGTTTCCAACCGGTAAGCTCTTCCGCCACCGGATTGAGGTATTCGACAATGCAATCGGCGTCGGTAGTAATCACACCGTCACCAATAGATTGCAGCGTAATTTGGGCGCTTTCTTTTTCACGGAACAACGCTTCTTCGTAAAGCTTGCGTTCCGTGATATCCAGCTCAACCCCCACCAGTCGACGCAAACGGCCGTTGTGGTCGGGCTTGGCTTTGGCACGACTCAAGAGCCAGCGCCATTCACCGGTGCGGTGACGCATGCGATGTACACTTTCAAAAAGTTCTGTGCGGCCATCGAGGTGGTCACGAAGAGATGATTGCACTCGCGCCAAATCGTCAGGGTGAACCAGACTGGTCCAGTCAGGCATCGAATCTTCGAATTCGTCTTCTTCGTAACCCAGCATGCGTTTCCAACGCGGTGAAAAATACACACGATTGGTAGCTACGTCGAAGTCCCAGATTCCGTCGTTGGCACTGAACAAAGCAAGCTCGGTGCGTTCCTGTTCATTACGTAACATCGCTTCAGACGCCAAACGTTCCATGCCCGAGGAGATACTGCTGCCCATCAGTTTCAACAGCAAATGGAAACTCGTATCCCAACCGTCCGACGCTCCTTCGGTAGCGAACGCCAGGAATCCACAAGGCTCTTGCCGAACGCTCAACCCAATCATAATCACTGAACCAATGTTGGCTTCGGCGAGCATCTGACACTCAAGTGCCATCTCGTCCGGATGATGTTCAGTACTTAGAATTTCAGCAAGACGTAAATGACCCAGGCGTTGCGACAGCCAGGAGTCCTGCTCGATAACCTGTCCTACCAGTGCGTCAGGTGTACACGTTGAATCTTTGGATGTGGCGGAGTAAACCTTTTCGAAGGCGGCTGTTTGTTTTCCAAACAGCGCAAGGAATACGGCATCCACTTTGGAGGCGTCGCGCAATCGCTCAAGACATGCAAGTACTGTCTCGTCCCAGGAATCCTCGGCGAGATTTTGAAAATCAACGGCAATCTTGGTGTACAGGACATCCATGCCGGCAATTATCAAAGGTTCGGTGGTCATTGTACTGTTGTATTCCCCATGTTCGGCTAGCTTGTTTGCTAACGTTTTAAAAGTCGATGCCAAAGCCTGCACGTCCGATCTATGACCGGCAATTTGACTGATCGTTCTTAATACCCCCCCAGAAATCATCTTAACAGATGGTGCGAACTAACTGTATTATCAGTGATTTCCTTATGGGGCCCGTGTATTTGAATTTCACTTGCCCCGAATCATGTTGCCACTAACCTGCATGGCCCGCGTCGACCTGCGTCACAATTCGCCGATATGGCTGGGTAATTAGGTGCAAATCCTAGGTAATTTCCCCTATAATTCAGGATATTACCAATAGGTACGCCAATCTTGCCAACGCTTGGAGTGTGATTTTGATCACGGTGTGAGCATTATTACTTGCGTAGCCTTTTGGGTGTGTTGCGCAGTTCTGCCAAAGATTGGGCTACCCTGTAATCAATACCTCTAAAACGATCTGTTTCGAACTTGAGTCAAATGACTGATTCAGTCAAAACCACGTGACGAGCATGGCCGACTCTTTCTTCGGTCAGGCGTCCGTGTTTACGCATAAGGAAAACGAGTTAAAACTGTATGTCAGCTACCTTCAATTTAAAATTATTTTCGCCCCTCCTGATTGCCACTCTCATTCTGTTGGCATCGTGTGGCGGCGGCTCTTCGCGAACTCCAATCGAGCCGAGTGGCCCAAATCCCCCACCCCCACCGCCTCCGCCGCCATCTTTTGACATTGGAGGATTCAGTGTCCTTCTAGAAGAAGAGTGGACACCCGTAGCCGTTAATAAGGTGCTAACGACCTT
>QIGP01000005.1 GCA_003228965.1 Gammaproteobacteria bacterium | reverse complement strand
ACTAATGGCCATGAACATCGCAACAATGACAAGTGTGACACCAAGCAACTGATACCGATCATACCAGAAAGCGAATTGGCCGGAATTTGCAACCGGCAAAGCAAGGAATCCTGCTAGTCGTCTTTGCCGTCTTTTTTCTTGTCGTCGTCGCCGTTAGCCACGTCGATGACAGCGCCACCCACTTTAAAGGGGACTTTGGCCACTTCGATCGCGGCACTGGTAGTCTGACCAACGATGGTTCCGATGCACCCGGAAGTCAATGCGAGCAATCCAAGCACAAGTACGAAGGTTAAGAAATTGAACATTGTTTGGAATCCTGATAGTAAGCGTGCAAAGAGTAGCGCAGACCTGCTTAATGATCAAAAATAGTGTTGTTCGCCGCGATATATCCTGCATAGTCGATGTTGGAGGGTGCGCCACAGCTTGACTGTCGCAAGGTCGCCCCAAGCTTTTCATCCAGCTGGGCCCAGTCGGCCACATCAAAGACATGGCTCAAGCCGTCATTCATTTTTCCGGCTCGTGCCGAAACAAATAGATCGAAGCCACAAACGACTTGCTCGTCCGCGTGACCCAAAGTTCGCGCGTACCACGCGTTCATCGGAGAGTTACCATTCAAGAGTGAATTAATATGAAGAAAGAAATCCGTTTGCATCACATTTTCGAAGTCGACCTGTGATTCCGCAACCCGCTCTTTGAGCACGTCGGCCGCTACGGAAAGGCGCTGTAATTTTAGCCGTCGATTGCGAAAGACATCCAAAGATCTCTGAAAACCGTCGAAGGCTGTATACCCGAACGTTTGTTGGCTCTTCGCCATTTTGTACTGATGCCTAAGCAATGTGCGCACAAAAGTCCAATGCGCATTCGCAAGCAACGGCGTCATGGTGGCCAAGAACAGTTCCCGACCGATAAAACTCAACGCGTCACGCCACAGATACGCAGCGGTTTCTTCAATCTGATAATTTTTCTTGAGATCGAGTACGCCTTCAAGAAACGAAATTACCTGGGGTGAATAAACGTCCGCATCTTCAACTTTCGCCATGACTGCGACTAATTTGCGGTATTCATTAACGAACCCTTTTGACGCGTCGACAGTAGCTAGTATGCGCGCGTCAAATGCGCCTTCGCGAGGTTGCACAACGTGAAAGCTGTTGAGCACGCGCACCAGCACATCAAAGTACGACTGTACGCTGTCAGCTGCATGGCTCTTGTTGTTTGAGACCGCATCAATCGCAAGGCTTAATTTGCTTTCTGTCTGGCGCGGGTCAAGCGCTTCATCGACAGCTTCGCGTTTTAAATAGGCTTCGGCGGGAACGGCACTCATTTAACAACTCCTGAATTACTCCCTTAAGTTAACAAGGGCAGACGAGTTTTGATGTGCGTAATGTCTAACAATTGAAATGTTAAACGGTCTTTTCGAGCTTGTGTAAACGCCTTCTCTTGGTTATTGCGAGTGCGAAGGGGTTACCTCACAGGAAGTACGGCGAAGTTACGTCATTGCGAGCCCGAAGGGCGCGGCAATCTCTTAACGTCACCATGACATCACCGATTGAATCCGCCCCCAAGAGTACTTCCATGCATGGTCCTTCGGACCAAGCGGGTGCGCAATGACCAGGCTACGGGAGCCGTTTTACCTGGCATTCACTGGAAAGTACTTACTGGTCGCAACTTATTCACCGCAGGCTTTACGCGCAACAGTATCGAGGTTGCTGCCTTCCATAGTTCCGTCGCCGCCAGGACCTTCGTAGCTCCATACGCCATTGGCCTTTTCGACCATGACAATTTCTTCGCCATTGGCGCACATGCCGTAATACTCAGTGGCATCGCCAGCCCCTGTGTAACTGTGTTTAATGCTGTAGGCGCTTGCAGCCGGGGCCAGCATAAGCATTCCACCGATCAAAACCGCTAACGTATTCTTCATGCTTCAAATCTCCAATATCTACCAAAGTGACAGTTCACGCATTATCGTATCGCGCTGCCTACAGATCAAAATTTAACCAGTTCTCATTTTTGACATTCGGTTTTGTCAAAAACGCTCATCGATTCGTTTAGCCGCAGCTACTGTATTTTACCCAAACATTATTTTTCTTTGCAAGTCTTGTGCTTATATACGTTACATCTCGTGATTTCGTATCAATTTGGCCACAGGGACTGAAAACACTGGATAAAATTACATCAATTCTTGACTAAACGGCTTCAAATTCAAACTTTCGACCCACTTCTCAATGGTAAAACCTTGCAACTGTGTGCATTTCGGCTGCCAAAAGCCCCAAATCAGGGTCGTCGTTAGAACATCGATGCCAATAACCTAACGTCCTGGTGGCGGATTAGAACCGCGAGTCCACAACCGCTTACCGTATTTGCAAAATCCGCGCACGTTCGCAAGCCTGGTGTCCTTGTTATCTTCTTGCGCAACTATGTCCCCTTTAACCAACTTCTCAATATGAGGGGCCAACACTCGACCACCGCCTCCGGTGACCAGCACTTTGTCCATATCCCAGTCGTTAGCCCAAATGCGATTAGCTTCGTTAGCAATGCGCGTCGCTAATTGCGTAAAGGCATGCTCCCTAATCAGTGTCAGGTCATACTTCTTGCCGTGAATCTTGATAGAGCCTGCATCAACTGCGTCGAATAAACGGTAAAGCTCCACGGTCACACCGCTAGACTCCTGCAGTTTGCTCGCAATTGAGGTAAATGCCTTGGAAATACCCATCTCGAGGGTGCGGCTACCTCGCTCTGAATAGCGGGTATGGTCGGCAATGGTGAAATCGGTCGTTCTGAAGCCAATGTCGATAACGCCAATTTTTTCATCGAGAAATCGTCGGTCACGAATCTCACCGATGTCATTCAACATCATGTTCATTACAGCGCCAAACGGCTGCGGCACAACGCGAACGCTACTAATTCTAATAACGGTAGGCGTGCGTTCCTGATTTTGATCAACCACCGTCACTTCGTGCTGACCTTTCAAAATGTCCACAATTTGTTTCTTGTGCTTACGGTAGTAGCTTACTGGAAGCCCCGCAACGAGTTTGACAGGATCCTGCCGGCCCACCATGCGAGACAGCGGCACCAATGCGAGTATTTTAGTGAAGTCAGTGACAAACTGAGCCTGATCAAGCGTGTGAAAACGCTCCACGCTCTGTCGCTCAGCGAGTTCGCCCGCGAAATAGCTTGTGCCGTCGATTTCAATTTCGAGATGCTCTTCCTGGTCAGCGCCGGTTAGCAGCTGCTCCTTAAACTGCAGCTCGCTGGCTTCGCCGTAAACCGACTTGAATATCATGGACCGCTTGCCGTTGGAGGCCTTCGTAAACCCAAAGCCTATATCAAGCCCGATAACTTCCATAGTTCACCCTGAATACGCACATTATAAGTAAAGCGCGTTTTTAGCACGCAACGCACCATCGGTCAAAGATTTTCGTAAAAACATCAAGTTGGACGGCTTCTGTGCCCATTATCGACGCTCAACAACGGCCGTCGGCGCAAGGCCATGGGCGTCGACATTAACGCGCGGGCTCAATATGGTGCGAGAACTAAAATGAAGCACCTGCCTGTACCAAAGCGTCTTTTTTCCAACCCCAATTTAACAGAATGTGCAACTCATCACAGGCACGACGGCGAAAAAACGCTAGATTGTCAGGTTCACCTCTGCACAAGGGATCTGTCATGACATCACGCTTCGCAGCGCTCAATCACAACCTTGAGCGTCTAAGAACGAGCGTTCAAATGCGCAAGCAACAACGGCGCGACTGGATGCAGCAGTTAATGAGAGACACCACTACACACAGCGGCAACACTGAGCACGAAGTCCGTAAAGCGCGGGAACGAGTTGTAAATCCAGAACTTGAATTGGTGCCTATCGACACAGCGGATGCTAACTCGGCCAGTGTGACCCGCTCTTGCGAAACAGGACAAGGACGGACTAACGCGGGAATGTTTGATGCTGCATCAAAGCAGGCTACTGAAAGCAACACCACACGTCTGCACTAGTTGCCTACGAGTGTGACAAGTCGCTTAACGGGACTTCAGGCTTGATCAACGTTAAGTCCGGGCGTAACTGGCATTGAGTTGGCCGAAGGAACGTTTGTCCGCAAACTGGCTGTTGCGGCGGCTATAGCTGAAGACACCCACTGTTCCCGGGATTCCCCCGACCACGAGGTCGGCTCGGCGCTTGAGTCTTGATCGCGCTTTTGAACTTCTTTGCTAGACATAAAACCATTTCTCTTGATCAACGTGTGAAGCATAGATTAACTGCAAAATCCAGCAATTTCCGCGCACCCGATCACACATCATCAGCCACTTTCGCGACGTTTAGGCTTTTCGTTTTTCATAACTCACAAACACCGAAAACCGGTTTTACTTATAGCGCGCTTCGCGTCGTTCCATGTTTGACATGATCGCTTCAACCTGGTTGGGCTGCCCCATCACTTCCTTTTGCAAATTTGCTTCGAGCTCAAGAGACGGCGCGAGATTTGAGCGCCAGCCTTCGTTAAACAGTTGCTTCGCGCGGCGGGTAGCGTCCGGATTCTTGCTCGCAATAGTCTTGGCAAGTTCAAGCGCGGCGGCTTGAGGGTCGTCGTGCAGTCGCGTCAACAGGCCAATGCGAACGGCCTCTTCGCTGCCTACTGAACGCCCGGTAAAGGTAAGCTCTTTAAGCACATCAATGGGTACACAGTGAAAAGCCGTTTGGCTCAAACTCATGTCCGGAATAATTCCCCACTTAATTTCAAGCACTCGCATATCAACGTCGTGCGAACCTATTCGAATATCTGCCGCCATGGCGAATTGCAGGCCACCACCAAAACACTGGCCGTGTACCGCCGCGATTACTGGCTGGGGGACCTCCTGCCAGATAAAAGCCGCACGTTGGGCAAAATTTGCCGGGCTCTTGTCGGTAACTTCGAACGCTTTACTCGCAAAATCACCGCCTGACATAAGGCTATTCACATCAATGCCGGTACAGAAGCTTCGTCCAGCTCCCTGGAGAACAATGGCACGCACGTCGTCACGGGCGGCCAGCATTTCGCCCGCCTCAATCATTCCTGAAAACACAGACATGTCCGCTGCATTAAGTTTGTCGGGGCGGTTTAAAGTAACCGTGGCAACGTGTTGCTCGACATCGACCAATATGGATTCGGACATGGCTTACTCCGGAACATTTCTGAAAATCGGGATGAGAAAGATACCACTCACGAGTCTAAGAAGTTAATGAGCAGTGCAACGTTCTAAGACTCGCCTGCATAAGGAGGAGTGGTCGCAACGAAATCGGTGATAAGTTCGGCCGTCTGAGCGGCCCCACCGTCGAGATGGAAGTGGTGATGGCCGTCGATAGTAATCGTCTTGGCGTTTTTTAGCTGGGCTTTACGCCCTGCAATGTCGAGATGTTGCGACATAATTCCGGTCGATGCGAGCAAATTTAAAACAGGTGCCTTAATGTCGCTGAGAACATGCATCACGGCTTCGTTCGTAAGCCTGGTAGGTGATGCCAATTTCAACCGGGGATCGGTAGCCCACTGCCAATAGGTTTCGTTTGTGTCTTCGAGCTGCTCAGCATTGCGCCTTACAATCAGCGCGAGCGCACCAGGGTCGATTTCACTTGATGCTGCCGAACGTCGAGCGAGCAACGCATCAAAACTGCGGTAGCGTCGCGGTGCCGAAACAGGCAGCACACTGTGAGCAATGGCCTTACCCAGCTGACTTGAGGTACTACTTGCCGATCCTGTGTAAGGCCCCAGGCCATCAAGCAGAATCAGATGCTCGACGCGCTCGGGTACAGCGGCCGCAACAAGCGTAGCCACGCCTCCGCCCATCGAATGCCCCATCAGCACAAACGAATCAAGCTGGAGATCGTTCGCCGCATGAACGATATCGAGTGCGTAATCTGCGTGGAAGTAGGAACTCCCGTACGGCCGATGCTCTGACTTTCCGTGGCCCGGCAATTCGAGCGCCACAACGTAAAACTGATCGAGTAAGGGTGCGAGCGACGCAAACGTCGCAGCATTGTCCATCCAGCCGTGAATGGCCAGTATCGGTGGGCGCGCTGCGACGCCAAACGTCAGCGCTTTGAGGGTCAAGCCTCGCGATTGAATCGATATCTCACGGGCATTGGCGACTTCGGTCGAATTGGTCGCAGAATCGGACATTGAGCAAAACCTGTTGCAAAGGGCTGCTCAGATTAATCGGCGCGCTGCTCTTTTACCAGTAACATTTGTTTGCGTGCCAGACCCCAGTGGTACCCACCCAAATTGCCGTCGCGACGAATCACCCGGTGACAGGGTATGAACAATGCAACCGGGTTTGCGCCAATGGCTGACGCCACGGCACGTGTGGCGGCAGGCTTACCGATGTCGTTTGCCACGGAGCCGTAGTCGATCAGCACCCCGCTTTGAACGCGCAACAATGCCCGCCATACCTGCACCTGAAAGTTAGTCCCCTTAACCAGCAAGCGAAGCGCCGCCGGCTGCTCCATAGATGAGTCTCGTCGCCATACAGACGCCATCAGAGCTTCGGCTGCCGACTGGTCGTGCACAACGCTTGCTTTGGCATACGTGCGCGCCAGGCGTTGTTCGCCGTCTTCTCCGCTGCTGCCGTCGACGAACGTAAACTGACACACACCTCGATCGGTAAACGCAACGAATGCCTTTCCAAACGGCGTGGTCACGGTGCCGTGCTGAATACGCAGCTGCGCACCGCTGTCGCGATACTCTGCCGGAGTCATCGCCTCCAGAGTGACAAAATGATCGTGAAGACGACTCGCCCCGGACAGGCCGACGTTGAACGCAGTATCCATAACAGTAGAGGGGCTTTTCAATAATGCCTTCGCCCTGTCCACCGTCAATGCCTGCAAGAACTGCTTGGGCGTCAGACCGGTCCAGTCACGAAACAAACGATGAAGGTGGCCTTCGCTAATACTCAACATCTGCGCCACTTCACTAATCATTGGCTGCATGTGCTGATTAACACGAAGGTAGTCGATGGCAGCCTCTACAAGCTCGTAGTTACTACGTTCGGTAAGCTGGGAAGTCGCTAAAGTCATGAGCAGACTCTAGCGAAAGAGGCCGGGCGTAACCACCCGTATTCTGATCGCGGGATTACGTGCCGGCCTTCTTGTGAGGCGACCGGCACGTTATTTTGGCATGTTATATTTAACCAGCCCGAGTCTAATTCGCCTCTATGCGATAGACTGCGCCGTTACCGCCAAAAGCGAGGTCAATGTAGTACAGCTCACCATCGGTATCTTCAGCAAACGCAACCAGGGACGTTCCTGAGGAAATAAGTGACCCCATGAAGTCGCCCTCATACAGTCCCCAAATAGTACCGCTGCCAAAGTCACCGAAGAAATAGGTACCGTGTAGCTGCGGGTAGGCGTTGCCGCGATAGACGTAACCGCCGGTTACCGAGAAACCGACGCTGTGCGTATAGTCGTGCTGCGGCTCAGCAAAATCCGTCACTAAAAGATCACACATAAAGGTGTTGAACGTGATTGACCCTTCATAACAACGCCACCCGTGGTTTTCGCCACTGGCAATGATGCCAATTTCTTCACGTGCATTTTGGCCAACATCGCCAACCCACAACAAACCGGTTTCACGATCGAAGGTGAAACGGAACGGGTTGCGCAGACCCCACGCAAAAATTTCGGGGCAAGCAACTGTGCAGTCGGCGTTGGCGGCGAACGGGTTAGACGGTGGAATTTTATACGTTGTGCCGGCATCAATTTCAGCCTGAGTTACGTTGATGTCCAGGCGCATGATGGTCGCCAGCAAGTTAGTCGTGTTCTGGCCGTTACGATCTGGATCACCGCCAGATCCACCGTCGCCCAGGCTGTAGTACAAAAAGCCATCGAGGCCAAATGAAAGATCACCACCGTTGTGGTTCGCAAAAGGCTGGTCCTGCGCGAGCACGACAACTTCAGATGCCAAATCAGCAATCGCTACGCCGTTCACGTCTGCCGTGGTACTAAAGCGAGATACGCGTGAAATCAGGGGTATCTGAAAATTCGGCCCGTCGGTTGTATAACTAATATAGAGGTAGCCATTCGTCTCGAAATCGGGATCGAAAGCGAACCCGAGGGCACCACCTTCAAACTCTGTGTCAACCAAAGATGAGAACTCCAGCACCGTGGTGGCGCCTGTTGCAGAATCAACTTTGTCGAAAGCAATTACTCTTCCCTGACGCTGCAAACCGTACCAACGGGTCGCATCACCTGGCGCTTGCTTCATTCGCATGAGAGAACCAGTCGGCACGCCTTGATAAATCTGGACACCCGAAAACGTCATCCCCGAAGCAACCGTGCCACTGGGGCCCGGCGCGCCTAAAAACGAGCTCGTAAACAGAGTGACATCGAGAAAATTCACCGCCCCGTCGGAATTTAAGTCGAGCACGGGATCGGTTCCTAAAAACCCGGCGGCTAGCTGAACGTAGTCAATAAAATTGACGACGCCGTCGTTATTAAAATCCGGATCGCAGATGTTGCCGTAACCGTCGGCGTCAGCGTCGATCTGATTAGTATTCGCAACCGCCGAGCAATTATCCTGAGCGTTACGTACCGTATCGTTATCCATGTCTGTAGGCAGCGTCACTGCCAGCGCATTTGAGCCGCTAATAGTTACAATTACGCAGGCAAGTAGCGATCTGAAAACCAGACCCCGAGAATTAAATGTTGTCATGTTGTCCCCCTATTCGAATGAGTCAGCAATGGTGCTTTGTGTTTATCCAGATGCTTCCCGCGTGCCTATACTGGATCACTGGGGGACTCACCCATGAGGCGGCCTTTGCTCAATCCCCAACCTAACACGAAGCCAATCAATCCGACAATTGCTTGTTGGCCCTGATACATATGACATAATTGGATGCAGTTACAGGGTGCTCTTGGAGTTAAGAGTCCACACCGGATTCGGCAACCGCGGTAACTGAAGACAACAATGATGCTAAATCGGCCGCCACCTCTTCAGGCCTTCCCCCGCCGACCTCTTCAAGCATCACAGCACCTGAGTTTGCATCGACGCTCAGGAAACGTGCGTCATCAACGAGCCCAAAAAAGACGGTTAGCGGCTCCCTGACACGCTTCTTCTCGAGAGAGTGCCCAAGAATATTGTGCATGAGATTGTTCTCCTCATCGTGATTCCAAAGCTGCAACAACTCAAACGGCCGCGCACCCCAAATCACAGGTATAGCGCCTGACCAAAAATGACCAAAGTACTCGTCGCAGTCTTTGGGTAGTTCTATTTCAAGAGCACTGGCTATTGAGTCGAAAGAGAAAGGATCGTGTCGTTGAGTAGGCTGCCAGTACACCTGTTCGTCACTGGCCCTGCCTACGATGGCAACAGACTTCCATTCCGGGTCGTAGGGAACGGTCGGCAACGAGCCTGAACGTGCCTCAACAGCCGCCACATACTCAGCCGCGAGACGGTCTAGCTCTTGTGACACCATTGATCTGCTATTGGCCACTTGTTGTGTCACCTGGCGGTGTCGGCCAACGGATTCGCCGCCTCCAAGGCGGCCACACGACGGCCGTGAACGCGCCATTCGCGAGCCGCAATATAGTTGCGTAGCGTGTCGGACTCCGCCTCAAGTGCGTGCATACGTTGTTGCACAACGTCGCCAATACTTATGACGCCGCGGAGCTGATTGTTTTCCATGACTGGAAGATGCCGGATTTTGTTGTCAGTCATGCACGCCATGACAAACAGTAAATCGCTTTCCGGTTCGCATACGATCAGGTCGCGAGTCATAATGTCTTCAACGTTCTGGTCGAGTACCGAAGTTCCCGTTCTTGCGAGGTGATAGACAATGTCACGCTCTGACACCAGGCCGACTAAATTGTTCGACGAATCCAGTACAAGCACAGCTCCGATTCTATGTTTATTAATAAGCTCGCAAATCGAACTCACGGCGTCGGAAGGCCTGGCCGAAATAATGTCGTTTCCTTTGCGAGACAAAACTGTTTGAACGGTTTCGTGGTATTTCAATGCTTGTTCTTGAGATTGGCGTACAACCGCGTTAAAAGTCGACTGAAGATTGTACGACGCATTCCCGTGGCCACGAAGACGAGCCAACAGCGACCCAATCACAGGCCACGGTTTTACGTAGTCAGCCGTTAGAGTAAGGTGGGTTTGCTCGCCTTGCTCTGACACTGTCCAGACAAGTGATCTGTAGCCAAGGGGGTGAGGTGCAGACGCATCAAACAGGAGAGTCACGGTCCGTTCGTCCGATTCATCAGTGGCTGATGTACTGACTTTCAGCGAAAAACTGCGCGCCCTGGAATCGGTTCCTGTCACCCGCACTTCGTCGTTCGCGCGCGGGCCAATCTGAACGCGCACCAACTCATCATAAAGAGTAGGCCAATTAGCGATATCGCTAACGACTTGCCAAACCATGGGAAGAGTAGAATTCAACGATTGGCTGTGTTCAAACCTGACCATGTATTGAGCCTCAGTGGATTAGCCAAGCTGGCACCGGCCAAATCAGCCAGAGCGCTTACAAATGCTTGTTTCATTTATAAATATTTTGCGACCTCATCCATTTCTTTTAGCAAATATGTGCCCTGATTGCCACCGCGTCGGGGACGCTGGGTTCCCTAGAATGTGCGCTTTTGCACGTCCACCCCACCGCCGCCCTTCCCTTATGGCAACTATAATCACTCCCAACTCTATGATTTCCCGTGAAAAGAAGTGTAAACCCACTTGCTTTTGTGTCTGAGCAATTCATACTCCTACACATAAATAACAACGATAAATTGCGGCAGGACACCGATTGTCCTGTTAGTAGATTTACAATCCGGGTTTGTACAACTGCTATGCGCGGTTCGCCGAGTTTGAGCTTATGCCAACACAAGGTCTAAGCCGTATGCAACAGCGTCTGTATTAGTGAACAAACCTCGCCAAGGGGCTCGAATGAAACACGTTAGTCTGACCATATTGGTCATTGCGTTAATGACATTTATGGTTGCGTTTGCAGAGGATGGCGATGCGCCGCACTCTGTGGACCTGAAACTGTCCAAGACGCTGACACTCAATCCGTCAGGTACTGCACCGACCGTTGACGTGGTGCCGGTTGCGACCGTCAATGAACCCGTCTCTTCCGTTGAAAGCACAGGTTCGGCCTTACCGTTAACTGCCTTGCTCGCGCTGTTAGTACTTCCCGTCGGCTACTGGCTTGGCCGACGCCAACAGCAAAACCTGACTGAAACAACCATTGTGTCACAACACGCTCTGAACGAGCAGGTGTTAACACTTAAAGATGCCCTTATGGAAACGGGCTCAGGGCCTCGGAACGAATGGCAGTCATCACTGACATCACTGCAGTCGGAGCTTCGCGAAAAAAGTAAATACATTGATCGTATGCACGATCAAGGCACAAGCAACACCCAGTTACTGGCCGAGCTTGAAGACGCGTTACAAGAACAAGTTGAAACTACAGCTGGCCTTAAAGCCGAATATCAAGCAGCGCTCACGGAACAAGTCGATATAATTCAGCAACAGTTCGACAACGAAACGCAAACCGCCGCTCAGAAACTTGAACATCAGGCGCAGCTTGGGCAACAACAGCTAGACGAACAATCTCAGCAGGCGCAACTTGCGCTGGGTGCTCAATCGGAAAAACTGCACGGACGTCTTGATGAACAATCCTCCAAAGCTCAACGACAACTCGACGACCTGAAGTTACTTAATGAAAAAACTTCGTCGGAGCGCGAAGCTTTTAAGAAAAATCTGGAACAAAGTGAAGCTGCGCTTGCCAAACTGAGCAAGGAAAACGCAAGCGTTACTACTGAGCTTGAATCTGCGGTCTCGGCGCTCGGATCGCAAACGGCTCAAATCAAGCAACTCTCGTCAGAGCTCGATGAACTTCAAAGCTCGAACGACGCCAGCGTTTCTGAACTCAGGAAATATGTGCAGGAAAACACTGAACTAACCCAAACGCTAGCCCAAACTCGCGAGGAAAACCAGCGAATTCGAAACCTGCTGGACCAGGAAAAAATTGACGCCGAAAAGCATCTCGGCAGTGAGCGGGAGAAACTTGCCGCCAACCTGGAAGCTGAAAAACTCGCGCTTACGCAATCCTCTAACCAGCAAGCCGAGGTGTTCAATCGCAAAATTCAAAAGCTGGAGCAATCGCTTGAAAATCGAGCGCTACAGATAACAACGGTTGAAGGCGACGCGAAAGAGCAACTCGCCAACGAGCAGGAAAAATTTACCGCCACCTTGAAAGCTGAAACACTCGCGCTTACGCAAAGCTCTAGTCAGCAAGCCGCAGAATTCAAGCGCAGAATTCAGGAACTTGAGCAGTCCCTTGAAAATCGCGACGCAAAACTAATAACGGTTGAAAGCGACGCGAAAGAACAACTCGCTACCGAACAGGAAAAATTTGCCACCAACCTGGAAGCAGAAAAACTCTCACTTACGCAAAGCTCTAGCCAGCAAGCCTTGGAGTTCAAACGCAAAACCAGGGAACTTGAGCAGTCACTTGAAGATGGCGAAGCCAAACTAAAGGCGGTCGAAGCCGACTTTGCTCACGCAAGCGATTCGGCAGACGCCGCACTGGCAGATCGCGATCATGACCTGGCCGTGCTAGTCAAAAAACTGGCGTCTCACGCCGCTACCGAAGCCGCATTGGATGAATTGAATCAAGCTCATACCGGTGCGCTTACACAATTGCAAACACAAAGCGAGCAAGTCACCAAACTTGAAGAAATAGTAAAAGAATCGAAAGTACAGCTAGAACAATTTGAAGCCGCTAAACTTGAGCTGAACAGAAAGGATACTGATTTAGCACAAATCCAGTCGATTGCCGTCGACAGTGAGCAAGCGCTGAATGAGGCCCGCTCTGCGCTATCCGATCAGGCTCAGTTACTCGAACAACACGCCAAATCCACAGGATCAGTAGAGGCTGAAAACGCGGTCCGTCTACAAGAAATTGAGCAACAGAAAACTCAGCTTGCCGCCGTCACCGCGCAGTTCGAACAAGAAGCACAACGCGCAAGCGAGGCGCAAGAAGCACAGAAAACACTCGAAGACAAACTTATTCATCAAGAGCAGGACACTGTGCTGCTGCTCGATAACCTCAAAGCACTTGAAGCAGAGCACGAGCGTCAAAACCAGCTGGTGACCACGCTTGAAAGCAGTGTGGAGCAACTCGAAGCAGACTTGAGTGAACGTGAAGAAGAAAATACGCACACTCTGAAACAACTGGCGCTGGTGGCCAATCAAACGGCGGAACTTGAAGCCAAGATTGAAAACAGCGACCTGTTGGATACGCACATTCAGGAGCTCGAGGCCCAGCTCGTTTCCGAGCAAGAGCACCGCGATGAAACCACGGCCACTCAAAAGTTTCTGGTAGAAAAGCGTGATATGCACGCGGCTGAGCATGAACAGGAACTCAAAGCGCTTAAGCTCAAAATGGACAATCAAACGCAGGCCAATGAGCACCTCAAGAAAACGCTGGATCAGGCGCGTAAGTACCGTGAGGAACTGGAAGAAAATACGCACGATCTGGAACGCGAAAACCGGGAGCTTAGCAAAGCAGGCACGAAGTCTCGCCAGGAACTTCATGTCTCTAACCAGGCTCTGCAAGATAACGTACAAAAGATAAGCGAACGCGATCATAAAATGCAGGAACTGCAGAACGCGCTCGAATCGAAAACCAGTAAACTGGCTTCTTCGAAAAGCGAACTTGACAGCCTGTTTACCAAGGTAGATGAACTAACGGCATCCGTGGCACTCATGGAGTCCAGCACCGATGAAGCTCACACCCAAGACCTTAGCGACAAGCTTGACCGCGCTCGCAGCGACCTAAATAAGAGCGCGAAGCTATTTAGCGAAACGAAAGCTGTGGGCGACGAACACGAGCGCAATGTGTCGGCGCTGCAAGAACAGCTGGCCCGTGCTCAAAAGCAGCTAGAAGATAGAAAGGATCGTGCAAATACGCTCGGCACTCAGCTGATTGAACTGAGCGAACAGCGCGACAAGAACCTCAAGACCATCGCTTCACTTGAAGAGGCCCTGGATGCGATACCGCCTGACTTGCCCCCTCAGAAACTACCTGCGGCAAGCAGTAATGTGGCGCCGAACAAAGACTATGAAGAAGCGATGCGTGCCCGCGAAAACATTATTGGCGCCTTGGAACACGAACTGCGTAACGCCGACATTAAAATCGCTGGACTCAAGCAGAAACTGGAAGACCACCAAATGGGAGCACGAGCGGAAACTCGCGTAGACCAGCCCACCGACAAGCCAATAAGTTCGGCCGAACTTGAAAAATTAAAACTGGCTCTTATGGAAAAAACACGTCTGATTCAAGCTTTGAGCAATGACGTCAAAGTGAACAAGGACCTGGTAAGAGTATTCGAAAACGACTCTAACATGCTCTACGACACAGAAGTAAAACTCGAATCGCTGGAGGAACACAGCCAGTTTCTTGAGCACGAACTGGCAAAAGCAGTTACGGAAAATAAGACGCTAAAAAGCGAAATAGAAAAAGCCGCTAAACAACTTGCACGGCACCAGAACATTGGCCGCACAGTGTCGGAGGACACGCGACTAGAGCAACTCCGGTCACGTCTGAATTCACTGGAATCGGAAAATCGTCAACAGCTTGACGTTATTGCCCAGCTACGCGGCCTGCAAGAACGATCCAACTAAAGGGCTACTCCGGTTAAAAACAGCGTCGCCTGTTGGCGTTAACAGCGTCGTGCGCTACTGCGCAAGACACGCAATCAAGGAAAATCGATCACTTCGTAACGGCTCGTATTCTCTCCACGGGCATGATGAAGAATGGCATCGACCATCGCCCGGTTGTACCAGGGAACCACTTGTGCAGCCCGATCTTTTACAGGTTTGAGAATCGACTCGGGGCCGTAAGGCTCGACGGCTATCAAAGGCTTACCCAACGCTCGCGCAAGATCCATTTGATATTGCACCAGATTGGCGTCTTTTAGATAGGACGACGAAAGAATAATGGAGACTTCGGCCTCTTTCATCTGACGATTCATTTCCGTTTGAATCGAATCAATTGAGCTGCCTGGAAACTTGTCAGGCTCGCTCAAGTTAACATAAAAAAACGAATCGACCTCGGAGATATAATCGAAAAACCGCATGTAGTCATCACTTTCTTCCCAAGTGTGACTTACGAACAATCGGTATGGACTCTTTTCTGACATCATTCTTTACCTGCGACCGGCCTGCTAGTTCCGCAGTATTGCGGAGAATTATGCTCTATTTGACGTAAATTATAGCAATAGTAGAGCCATCTGACACGGATTTGCTTTGGCTCAAAAGTAACTTGTCACTTATACTATGGGATTGAATTGATGATCGCTATTCATAGTCCGACAGGGCTGTGAGAGCGCATACGTCAGAAATTGAATTTTGGAGTAAGCCATGTCCTCGATCACCTTACAGCCCAACCCTACGGCCTTTGATTTGTTACTTAAAATCAGAGCCCGCTCAACCGGCGTTCGCTTAACCGAAGGGCTGTCCGACGACATTGTGCACCGCTTCCTGGAGAGCGACCCGTCACTTGCCACTGCCGTTTCAGAAGCACATATTGCGCTTGAAAAAATAGTGCGGGACGAGCCCGAACTTCTCACCGTTGACGAAGCCGATCAAGTCAATCGCCTGCAACAGGGTTTTACGAATTTCTACGCCGACGACACCATTTGTCCGTATGTTCCGCTCTCGGCTAAAGGCCCCTGGATCGTAACCACCATGGGGGCGGTGGTCCATGACAGCGGCGGTTACGGCATGCTCGGTTTCGGTCACGCACCCAGCGCTGTACTAGAGGCTATGAACCAGCCACATGTGATGGCTAACATCATGACCCCAAGTGTCAGTCAGCGTGACTTTGTTGTGGCAATTGGGAAAGAGCTCGGAAACCGCCACAACGGCGGCAACCCGTTCGCAAGTTACCTTTGCCTGAACAGCGGTTCTGAATCGGTGTCACTCGCTGCACGACTGTCTGATGTAAACGCCAAAGAGTTAACCGACGAAGGCGGACGTTACGAAGGCCGTCAAATAAAAATATTGGCCCTCGATGGTGCATTCCACGGACGAACCGACCGGCCTGCACAGTTTTCAGATAGCACACTGAGCACCTACGCCAAACACCTCGCATCTTTCCGTGACAGTGACCGGCTCATCACAACACCTCCAAACGATATTGAGTCGCTTGAAAATGTTTTTGCTCAGGCGAATAAAGACAATGTATTCATAGAAGCATTTTTCATTGAGCCGGTTATGGGTGAAGGCAATCCCGGCATGGGCACAACGCGAGAGTTCTACGATCGCGCTCGCACCTTAACCAAACTGCATGGCTCTTTGTTACTGGTCGACTCCATTCAGGCCGGACTGCGTGCCCAAGGCTGCCTGTCAATTGTTGACTACCCAGGGTTCGAAGATTGCGAAGCTCCCGATATGGAGACCTATTCGAAAGCGCTGAATGCAGGGCAGTACCCGTTATCCGTTCTGGCCATTACCGCTGAGACAGCCAAACTCTATAGAAAAGGCATCTACGGCAATACCATGACCAGTAACCCTCGCGCCCTGGACGTAGCGTGCGCCGTACTCAGCGAAGTGGACGACGAGCTGCGCAATAACATTCGCGACCGAGGCGTTGAACTGTTCGACAAACTGAAAGCCCTCGGCAAAGAACTGGACGACGACATGTACAAGGTACAGGGCACCGGCCTATTGGCGAGCGGCGAACTGAACCCGGATAAATTCAAAAGTTATGGCGCGAACAGTACCGAAGAGTACCTGCGCAAGAAAGGCATTAATGTGATTCACGGAGGCAGGAACGCACTGCGTTTTACTCCACACTTTCGCATTACGTCCGACGAAATCGACATGATGCTCGCGGCGGTCAAGGACGCTCTGATCAGTGGACCCCGCAAGTAACGCCGTTACACAATCGCAATCGTCCAAACGGCGAAGCGCCACTCGTAGCTACGAGTGGCGTGCTTTGCGATGGACCCGTATGGCCAGGCATGTTGGCCGTGCCTTATAGACCCTCATTGCTCAGACACTGGCCACTGATTCTGGCAACCGTTTTACTGAGCTCGGCTTTTGCTGTTGCCTTTCTTGTAAGCATCGAGCGAGCGACAGCCGCCCGCTCCGCGGAGCTGTCACTCGATACAAGTCGCGCACATACCGTTCCGGAGCAAGGGCTTACCCTCACAAGACGTCTTGGCACGTTACCTCCCGATACCCCACTACCGCGCAAACCTACTCATCCAGCCCCGTGGTGGCCTGTACTTCTGTTTAGCCTGGCTTTTTTCTGCGGTTGGCTGTTTAGAAATACCGTTCGTCGAAGCAACGCTGTGGCGGCTGACTCTATTCCTGACGCTGATGAACATAAGTCTCTGCAAACACCCATAGGTCGCCACGAATACGCTTATAGTCCAGGTGAGGAAAAGCCGGAACGTAAGAAACAAACACCTGACCTTGCAGTAGATTTTCCTTGGGACGAAGCAGCGCTCAAAAATGACGCCTCGCTGTCAAGCGAGGAACATATTGCACGACTGGAAATGCAAAACGCGTCCAAAGCGGAAATCATCAAAGCGTTGGAGCGCCTGGTAGCTGAAAATCGTGAGAAATGGCTCCACCAGGATGAAACCGAAGCACGGCTCGATAAACACATTCGTGACCTCTCAGACGACTTACGTGTAGCAATTCGCCAGCTGCAGCAGCTTCAGTTTGACTCATCCTTACCTGTATCGAAAGCCCTCGAAAATAGCGTTTAGCGCAAACCTGGGACACCCTGACTTTCTGCGCATATGGCGCCAAACCCATTCGCACGCGGCCACAAGGCAGTATTATGTTGAATGGGAAATAGAGTAAACTTGGTAAATATGAGAATAAAGCGTGGCCGACAAGACCCTATTCAGCTGCTTCACAGTACTAATCACTGATTATGTCGCATATGGTTAATTGGCCGTTCTGATTGTGATCTGGTTCACGCTCGACCTTAAGCAGTTAGCGTAAAAAGGGCGCGCAGGGAAGGACATATTTATGTGACAGTCGCTGCGAGAATGAACCGGGAAAAGTACATTTTAGTTTTCGCCGGACTTGCGCGCCGCCACGACTGTTTCGTGGATAGCAACAAAGTAAATTTGTTGTGTGCTGAAATCGTAAGCGCAATTTTGACAGGAGTTATACAGTGTTTTCTGTACTTAAAAAAGCCATCGGTCTGACGTCCGCCACGGATGCTGAACCAAGCACCGCATTAGTTTCAGAGTCCGTCAATCACCGGCTGCAGGGACAGGCGAAAATGCACGAGAAGTACCCTCAGGTGCGAAGCTTGGCGGTAAACCTTATGATCAGCCCGCCTGACTATGAGACCGAACCTACGCTAAATGGTCGAAGCTTTGGCCCTGACTCATTGGCATTTTTCGAATTCCGCTGCAAGAATGTGGAGTGTACTCAGGGTGGCTTTGATATTACTGAAACGGTCAGTGACAGCATCGCCAAAGGCGAACGTTCAATAAATGGACGTCGCGTTTGCCACGGCATGCACGGCCGCAGCCCTCGCGCGCACAACACTATTCGCTGTAATTACGAGCTAAATTTTCGAATAAACATCAACTACGTCGAAAATTAGAGCGCACCATGGCCGAAGGGTCATTGCTTGCAAAGTTTCTGGGAAGAAATTACACGCTAGCCCTCAATGTTTCGTATCATCAAAGCCCGGACAGACTGTCCGGGCTTTTTTTATTGGCGGATGGGCCTTGGCAAAACTATTGCCACCAAAGCGCATCATCTAACGGGAGTTAAAGTGGGTACTATTCATTCTGCATCTCAAAACAAATTTGCCGAAACATTTAGCGATCACGTGCGAACCATTACCGAGCGCTATACGCGTGCGCTAGCGGATCACGGGTTTGACGCGGCCGTCGTGTTTTCAGGAACGCCTCACATGCAATTTCTCGACGACAACGCATATCCGTTCAAAGCCAATCCGCAGTTTAAGAACTGGGCACCCCTTACAGAGCTGCCCGACAGCTTTGTTGTGTTTACTCCCGGTAAGAAACCTGTACTTGTATATTTCCAGCCCGAAGACTACTGGCATAAAACACCAGACGCCCCTTCAGGCTTTTGGATAGATGAGTTCGAGGTTAAGATTATTTCGAACAAGGACAAAGCCCAAAGACTCATGCCAAAAGGGTCCATAGCATTTTTCGGAGAGTGGCAAGATCGCTTCGAGAATTGGGCTAACTTTACGGTCAACGACGAGGCTATGACCAATCAGTTGCACTATGAACGCACCTGGAAAACTAATTATGAAATTGCGTGCATGGAACACGCATCGCATCTCGGCGCACTAGGCCACAGGGCGGCGTATCTGGCCTTTCAGGAAGAAACGTCTGAATACGATATTCACCTGGCTTACTGCGCAGCGTGTGAACATACGGACGACCAACTTCCTTATAATAATATCATTGCACTAAACAGCCATAGCGCCGTATTGCACTATAATTATAGAGATACGCACATTATCCCGGCTGAATCACGACGTTCGTTCCTGATCGATGCCGGAGCAAGCTGCAATGGTTACGCGTCTGACATCACTCGCACCTACTCCTACGACAAGGGCCTCTATAGTGACCTCATCGACGGCATGCATGAGCTGCAGCAAATCATTTGCGAAATGGTTAAACCTCAAGTGAGCTATCCGCAACTGCACCTGGATACACACCGCGCAATCGGTGGCCTTCTGAGCAACGCCGGAGTCATTAAAATTAGTGGTGACGACGCGGCCGCCAACGGCTTAACTTCCGCGTTCTATCCACACGGGCTCGGGCATTACATAGGTCTCCAGGTGCATGACGTAGCCGGCTTTATGAAGGACAAGAGTGGCACTCGCATCGACCCACCCGAAGGCCACGAGTTTTTACGCCTGACGCGACAAATCGACGTCAACCAGGTGATGACCATCGAACCCGGCATTTACATCATCGACTCACTGCTGAATTTGGTTAAGGACGGCCCGTTGAAAGACAACATTAACTGGGACCTTGTCGATGAACTGCGCCCTTATGGCGGCATTCGCATCGAAGACAATGTTGTGGTTACCGAAGGCGCCTCGCGTAATCTGACTCGGGATGCATTCGAAGGCCTGGATCACTAAGAAACTATTGGGCAGCCCTTGTTAAGAGGGCCGCACTGCCTCCTCTTCAGCGAAGATATAGTTTCCGGGCGTGGGACCAGTGCGTAATTCAATCGCGGCTCCATATATAACCGCAAAGGCCACAACAACGCGCATGCTACGAGCACCGCTACTTTTTAAATGTACGAGCGCCTTCAATTTAATTCACCCAAAAAAAACGCCTCCACAAGGGAGGCGTTTCCGTCTTGCTTTGTTGCTATGTTACAGCGCGCACTGTGCCAACGCGCTAGGTCCTGGTTGACCACCAAAGCTTGGCGTTAGCACAAAGAAGTCCAGGAAATTAACGGCGCCGTCGACGTTAAAGTCATGAACAGGGTCGGAGCTGTTAAACGCATTTGCGAACGAACTAATGTCCAGGAAGTTAATCAAACAGTCGTTGTTAACGTCGGTATCGCAGGCGTTACCAAAGCCGTCGCCATCCGCGTCGAACTGACTGGCGTTTGCAACAGCTGTACAGTTGTCGACGTCATCAGGCACACCGTCGGCATCGCTGTCTGTGACAGTAACTTCACAGCTAAAAGCTTTAACGTTGTCGACGAACCAGCCAATCAGACCGTTACAACCGTCAGTGCCCATTTCAAAGCGCACTTCAACTTCATCACCTGCTGAGGCGATACTGCTCAGGTCGATTTGAGACTCACCCCAGGTAGACTGGAACGAACCGCCATCGCGACCGTGCCATGCTGGCTCACCGGCCATTGGGTTGTCACTTGCGTTCAGTGGACCCGTGTAAGGGTTGTAAATGAACGCCGCTGCAGGCACTAACTGGTAAGCACCACCGTTAATGCTCACTTTCACGTTACCGCCATCCCAATTAGCTTCTGAGGACATCGAATGTTCAAACGACAGTAGAGCATCGGCAGGAACAATAAACGCCGGGCTTTGCAGGAAGTTAACACCCGCTTCGACATCCGCGTTGCAGTCGCCAATGATAGGGTCGGCACCGAACGCTGCCTGACCGGCCACGTTCAATGGCAAGTCACCAACAACAGACCACTGGGGTACGTCGAAAGTCCCTGGATTGACAACGGCACGTGAACCAACGGTCCAACCACCAAGACCACTTTCGAAGTCCTGATCAAGTACGGCAACCGCACTTTCACCAGCACCACATTCAGCCGGTGGGCTCTGTGCAAGCAAGGTTTGGAAATCACACAGCACAGGCTGCAGATTTAGCTCGACCGCCAGAATCACTTTCTCAACCTGGTCACAATCTGACGCGGTCATTACTTCGCCACTGAGGGCGGTGATGTCCGTGTTGGTGCTCAACGTGCGCAAATTGTTTCCGATCAAATCGGTACATGAAGTGCTCAGCGCTGCAGCGTGATCGGCGTAGCCTGAAACAGGCGTTTGATAGACACTCATGGTACGCCAGTACAGGTGTGACGTTTTAGTCAGCCCAATGGGTGCAATGTTCTGGCCGTTAAACGTACCGCCGTCAACCATTAGAGCAAAACCGTGGTTGATGATGCCTGAGTTTGAGTGCACACCACCTGAGTCAAGACCGTTGGGGTCGCATGCGTATAGCGGTGAAGACACTTTGTCAGGATCGCCCATACAGGTTGGGTTCCACATGTCGCGAATGGCTCCGCCAAATGCAGCTGAATCTTCACCCACCATCCAGCGATAGCTGTTTTGCGAGCTTGAGAACAACGAAATAGAGGCTGTTGCATTGCTTGCTGCTTTGATCGCGTCGCCTTCAGTTTGGCCAATCATGACAGCTGGTATATTCAGCGAACCTGCACCACCCATGTTGATTGGGGCGCCAGCTACGTTATTGACAACCAACACACCAATCGCCCCAGCGTTTTGAGCGTTAGTCGCTTTGTCGATAAACGAACAGCCACCACGATCAATCACTGCAATGTTGCCAGCAACAGAGGCGCCAATCGCAGCACAGCCATCGTTTGGAACAGCGGCTTCGAGGTCACCGGATGTAGTAACGTCACCCGATGGATTAAAGGCTGCGCCTTGAATGTCGTAGTCACCCGCAACAGATGCCGGGCTTGTCACTGAAAATGAAGGAAGAGGCGAACCACCAAAAATAGAACAACCGCCTACAGCACGTGTGCCGCCAGGAATGTCGTTACC
>QIGP01000223.1 GCA_003228965.1 Gammaproteobacteria bacterium | reverse complement strand
ATCAAGCGGTGTGTACTGCAGTCTGTCAAATTGCCCACTTTCTTTTCAACCTTGTATGTCCTTCTTAAGTACGCCGTGCCAGCGCACTCATAAATAATGCAGGCTAGTGGGTGCCAAGTTCAAAAATGGGCGAAACGAAGCGTGTTCGAAGGCATCTGTTCACTCAGCAGTTACAACGTTGTATTCGCGCGACAGTGTATCAGTACGGCACACTTTTGCAGAATAAAGTCAGGTGATTTTACAGGAACCTGAGAACCTGTTGACGCGCTGCCGCAATCGCAAAAATGAGAAAAGAAACCGGGCGCTTTTTTATCATTAAGATATACTTCGCCTATAGTTACACGTGGAACCAAGGACGGCGTCGCGAACAGACGTCGGCCTGCATCACAGCCCGAAAAGGCTAAAACTCACCCTCCAAACACTACACAACTACTCTCTTTGGGGCTTGAACATGCAACGACGTAGCAGCGATTCCAAACAGCGCTTAATTGACAGTTTGGCCAACCAGGGCAAGTCGTCCAAACCGGTCGGCATCAAAATCGACTACCCCACCTACCTACGACAATACTTCCGATCGGTAACCGCCGAAGATCTGCAAACCCGCACACAGGAACAGCTGGATGCCATCGCTCGTCTGCATTTGGTTAGTGCAAAAAAACGCGAGCCGAATGAAATATTGATAACGCTTACCAACCCGGCCGACGACGATCAGTTACTGCCTTCGGGTCGCACGATCTTACAAACAGTTTGCACCGACATGTCATTTGTCATCGATACAATTTCGATGGTTATTCGCAGCATGGATTTGGGCATCTACCAAATATTCCACCCCATATTGCGTGTCCAAAGAACACCCGCTCACGTCATTAAACATGTTTTCGCGGACGACGAAACGTCCGCAAAACTAGTGGCCGAATCGTTTGCTCACTTTGAAATTGACCGTGTGGGCGACCCGGAAAAACTGAAGGAACTCGAAGAGCGTATTAAAACGGCCCTGGTTGACGCCCATGCGTGCACTCGTGATTGGCAGCCGATGCGTAAAAAGGCGCTTCTTATAGCCCAGGAATTGCGCAGCACCGATAGCCCGGTGCCAGAAAAAGACCGCCTCGAAACCGCGAGACTGCTGGAGTGGATGGCTAACGATCACTTTACATTTCTGGGCTATCGCGAGTACACAGTTGACCCCGAAGAAGAGGCGCCAGTGCTGGAGCCCGTTGCCCGTTCAGGGCTTGGCATTCTCAGACGTCAAAAAAACAAAAGCGTCCAGGTCGAAAACCCGAAAATCCAGGCTGCGATTACGCACCAGATAAATTCGCGCTCACCTCTTATCATTACCAAAGCCAATCAGCGCTCTAGCATACACCGTTCCGTGCACATGGATTACATCGGAGTTAAGCGTTTTGACAAAAATGGCAAAGCCAATCGGGAGCAGCGCTTCCTCGGTTTGTTTACGTCTGCCGCCTATAATTTAAGCCCCCGCGAAATTCCGTATTTGCGCAATCGCGTCGACAAAGTAGTGCAAAGTTTTAATTTTCCGCAGCACAGTCACGCCTCAAAAGCGCTCATGCACATCCTCGAGTCCTTTCCTCGCGACGAATTATTTCAAAGCACCGTTGAAGACCTCAAACGAATTAGCGAAGGCGTGCTGGGACTGCAGGAACGCCAACGCGTTAAAATGTTCATTCGACGCGATCCGTACCGTCGCTTCATCTCGTGCATGATTTATGTGCCTAAAGAAAAGTACAACACAGTAGTGCGTGGCAAAATTGAAGCGGTACTTATGGACGGCTTTGAAGGCACGTCCATCGAATCAAAGGTGCTTATTTCTGAATCCGCCCTGGCCCGGCTGCAGTGTCGTGTTACCACGCCCCAAAACCGCACCAAGCGCAGCAATCTTGCCAACATCGAGCGAGACATAGCGGAGGCCGTACAAACGTGGCGCGGTAGCCTGCGCGAAGAACTCATCGGCCGACTCGGACCGGCCCTTGGGGCCCTGTTATTTGACCGGCACGGCAGCGGTTTTTCAGCCGCCTACGAAGATGACTTCTCGCCTTACGAGGCCACTTTCGACGTAGAACGAATCGCCAATATTTACAATGGTGATGACATTCAAATGGCGCTCTACCGCCCGCCTTCGTTCGGCGAAAACCACTTGCGTTTTAAAGTGTTTCAAAAATACCAACCCATTCCAATTTCCGACGTACTCCCAATGCTTGAAAACATGGGCATGAAGGTGAACAGCGAACGGCCTTACAGCTGCCGCTTCGGCGACTCGAAAGTGTACGTCCAGGAATTCGAAATGCTTCCAAGAAGCGGTGCGACCATAAATCCAGTAGAAATTGGTCAGCGCTTCCAGGATACGTTCGAACAAACCTGGCGTGGTAGCGCCGAAAGCGACGGGTTTAACGCGCTCGTTGTAACTGCGGGGCTTACCTGGCGCGAAGCGGCACTATTAAGAGCCTACTGTCGCTATCTCGTACAAACAGGACTGCCGTTTAGTCAGCCCTACATGGAAGAAGTTTTCGGCAAAAACCCATCGTTTGCACAGGCCTGGATGGAAGTGTTCGAACTTAAATTCGATCCCGACTTATCCGCCAAAAATCGCCAAGATGCTGTAGAGCGCAAACTTCGAAAATTACGCAAGTCGATTAATTCTGTTGAAAGTGCCGACGAAGATCGTATATTCCGCAGCTTCTACGCCACGCTTGCCGCAACGTTGCGCACTAACTACTACCAGTTGGACCAGAACGATCAACCTAAATCGTATGTGTCGTTCAAGTTTGACCCAAGCAAAATACCGGGATTACCAAAACCACTGCCCATGTACGAAGTGTATGTTTACTCCTCACGCATGGAAGGCATACATCTGCGCGGCGGTAGTATTGCGCGCGGCGGTATTCGCTGGTCAGACCGACGCGAAGATTTTCGCACTGAAGTTCTTGGCTTGATGAAAGCTCAGGTCGTGAAGAACACTGTCATTGTCCCTACTGGCGCCAAAGGCGGCTTTGTGTGCAAACATTTGCCACAAGGCGATCGCGATGCGATTCAACAAGAAGTTATTCGCTGTTACAAGACGCTTATATTTGGCCTGCTGGACATCACTGGCAACATTGTCAAAGACAAACTTATTCCGCCTCGACAAGTGGTGCGCTACGACGGTGACGATCCGTACCTCGTGGTCGCAGCAGACAAAGGCACGGCGACCTTTTCCGACATTGCCAACGGCATCTCTCAGGACTACAACTTCTGGCTCGACGACGCCTTCGCATCAGGCGGCTCGGTGGGTTACGACCATAAAGGCATGGGAATCACAGCCAAAGGCGCCTGGGAGGCCGTCAAACGACACTTCCGCGAAATTGGGCTTGATACGCAAAACGAAGAGTTTAGCGTAGCAGGCATCGGTGACATGGGTGGCGACGTATTTGGTAACGGACTGTTGCGCTCAGCGACTATCCGGCTGCAGGCCGCGTTTAACCACATACACATCTTTATCGATCCGAACCCTGACGCTGCTCGCAGCTTCAACGAACGCGAACGGTTGTTCGGCCTGACTCGATCGTCGTGGGAAGACTACAACGCAAAACTCATTTCAAAAGGCGGCGGAATATACTCGCGCAAAAGTAAAACTCTGCCACTCAGCAAGGAGGCCCGGGAAGTGCTGGACCTTCACGGCTCAGGCGACCCTACTCCCGACGAAGTAATACGCGCCGTACTCACGATGAAAGTCGATCTACTGTGGAACGGCGGTATCGGCACGTACGTCAAGGCTAGCGTTGAAACTCATCACGACGCCGGCGATCGCAGTAACGATAAAGTACGGGTTAACGGCGCTGACTTGCGTTGCCGGGTTGTGGGCGAAGGTGGCAACCTTGGTCTGACCCAGCTTGGCCGAATTGAATATGCACTGAACGACGGCAAAGTTAACACCGACTTCATTGACAATGCGGGTGGCGTCAACTGTTCGGACCGCGAAGTTAATATCAAAATCCTTCTTAACCTTGCGATGACCCGCAAGAAACTCTCAACAAAAGATCGTAATCGACTGCTCGCACGCATGACCGATGAGGTAGAAACTCTGGTACTACGCGACAACTACTTCCAGACTCAGGCTATTAGTACGCTCGAAAGCGATTCGGTCAATCGCGCCAACGAGCACATGCAGTTTGTGCGCATGCTAGAACAAAGCGGGGAACTAGACCGCGAACTCGAGTTCCTGCCAACCGACAAAGAAGTTCTACAAAGACAACAAAACGGACGTGGCCTTACCCGTCCGGAGTTGTCCATACTGTTGTCGTACAGCAAGATCAACTTGATCAACCAACTGTCGGAATCGGGAGAACTGAATAACAAGTTCGCTCGCGAAGATTTGCACACGTATTTTCCAAAACCGTTACGGAAAAAATACGAAGACCTTATGAGTGAGCATCGTCTCGCTCACGAAATCATTGCAACGCAAACCGCCAACAGCCTGGTCAATCGAATGGGGCCGACGTTTGTGGTACGAACCCAGGAAGAAACCGGAGCAACAGCTGGTGAAATTGCACGTGCGTACACTATTGCGCGCGAGACTTTGAACCTGCGTTCACTTTGGCGCAGCGTCGAGGCCCTGGACAACAAAGTTCAAGCGCGTGCTCAGTATCGGATGCTGGCCGCAACGTCGAGACTACTCAGAAGAGCCGCATTGTGGCTACTGCAGCGTCCACAGTTTGCCAATGATACGAGTCACGCCATTGAAACGTTTGCTCCGGCCGTTGCCAACTTGTCAAAAAACCTTAGCGGCTTACTACGTGGTGACGGCCTTGAACAGTTTCGTTCGTCGCGAGAAATCTACATGAACATGGGCGTTAGCAAACCACTTGCCCACCAAATGGCCGGTATTCGTTACTTGTATTCGGGTTACGACATTGCGCAGGCCGCTTTGCAGCTAAAATGTGCTGACGAGTTTGTGGCTAACGTCTATTTTAGGCTCACCCGAGGGTTGCGCCTTAGCTGGCTCAGCGAGCAAATTGAACAGCTGCCCGTACGGGGGCGCTGGCAAGCCCTGGCACGCGGAACTTTGCGTGAGAACTTGTACGAAATTCGGCGCGCCGCTACTATAAATGCTGTCAGCCAAAGCAAGTCGGACGACAGTAAAGTATCCGCCGAATCATGGCTCGAAGCACACGCACAAGCCATATTCCGCGCCCAACGAGTGGTCACAGATATGCGGAGCATGGGCTCCATGGATTTTTCCACGCTGTCGGTAGCCGTGCAGGAAATGCGTAAACTTGTGATCGACTAGCGTAGCGGCGCATGGCGGCCTGGAACTCGGCCTGGGTGCCTTTTTCATCTTGGGCGCCACCAGACCCGACCTTACCAAAGCCGCCTTAACGGCTGGCGCTGTCACTATGACCACGGTAGCTGCAGGCCGCCTGTTTGGTATTTTTGTCGACGGCAGCACAGGTACCTTGTTGTTTAGCCTACCTGGCGTTGAAATTGTAAGCGCGGTGGCTTGTGTTTGGGCGTTGCGCGCGCTTGAGTAACGAGCGAATGACTGTGTCACACTGGCAAGCTCCTAACGCACCGCAGACAGCTTGCTGAACTAATATTACGTGACCAAGCAACCAGGACATTCAGGCACGCCGTCCAACGGCCCACATCCGGAGCCCAAGTCAGTCTCCGAGGCCAGGAATACGGACGAAAACGTACCGAGTTCATCTGAGCAAACGCTGCACGAAGACTGGCACTACGTAGGGTTTTGGCCTCGTGCCCTGGGCACAGCCGCCGACGTCCTCATGATTAGCGCGATAGTAACGCCAGTACTCATGGTCATTTACGGCCCCGGATATATGTTTGACGGCGACCTGGTACAAGGTACCTGGCATATTATTTTGGGCGGCGTAATTCCGGCCACCGCCGCGCTGTGGTTCCTGTTTCGCTTTCAGGCGACGCCCGGAAAAATGATGATTCACTCTCAAATTGTCGACCAGGACTCTGGTGACAAACCGCGTCCTCATCAATTCATTGTGCGTTTTCTGGCGTTCACACTGATTTCTCTGCCACTGCTCGGACTCGGCTGCCTTTGGATATTGTGGGACAAGCGCCGACAAGGCTGGCACGACAAGCTGGCGCGGACAGTCGTATTAAGGCGCGGGGAGTGGGAACACAAAGTGGGAAAATAGCGCGTAGGCCTAGTGTGGAAAATGGTGCCGGAGAGAAGAATCGAACTCCCAACCTTCGCATTACAAGTGCGCTGCTCTACCAATTGAGCTACTCCGGCGTACTAAGTCTGGCCGACAGAATGACAAACGTTGTCCGACCGAACTGGCGATTCTAGCGGCTTGATCCGCGCTGTCAATCCCTGAATTCAACCGCGCGCAGAAAATGGCGGACAATCGATCGTTTCAATCCTCAGTTTTTGCGACGAATTATGTGGAAGAAACGCACTATCCAGTGAAATGCCTGCTTCAACGGGGGCGTCGATCCAGTAAACAAGGCCGTCTCGACTGCGATTGCGGATTTGCGGCCTCACATCGCCCAGTTTTCGCACGCGCCCGGCGCGTATTTCGGCGCGTTCAAGCTCGGTGAACAAGCCAAGCGAAACGGTGTTTTCAAGCTCGCCAGACGGCTCGATATAGATGTCTTTAATGCCTTGTTTGCGCAACTGTTCGACCACCTCAACGGCAGCCTCTCGCGACACAAAAGACGGCAGGTACACCCAGTGACCAACCCACACCTGAGATTCCTCTACCCTCTGAGACGTATTCAGGCCAGCTTGATTTAACAATGCGGCTGCTTCAGACGTCTGGCGTAAGCTGACAAACGTACCGACACTTACGCATCGTGCCGGGTTATCAACCGGGTCCACGACCGCCAGTAGATTCTGCACGGCCAACGGTATATCGGGAGTTGCGTCGGCCTCAACGGACTGTGTTGGTGGAGCGATAATGGGCCGTGCACTATTCGTCTGTGGTGTCGTACTGCCATTTGTAACAGCGGCGTCCGGCGTGTCTTGTAGGTCGACAGCAAGCACCTCGTCAGAACCCACAAGAGGCACGCTAACCGGCACAATGTCATCGTCGATTGAGAAATCTGTGTCGCCTTCGGCGACAGAGGTTTGCGCACTCGAAGGTGCTGAACGCACAATAAGCTCAAGAAGAGGCAGGTCTGGATCGAGCGCTCGCATGACTTTGACTTCAGGCGTGTCGACACTATTCGCCCACGTCCAGTAGAGAACATTCACCAGAATCAAACCAAGAAAAAGTGTGCGCATGGATAGAATTACCGCGTTTACTGTGGATGATTAAGCAAGGCTTTGGAGGTACCGTAGCGTCGCAAGCCCCAACAATACCAGATCGGGGACCTCTATGGCGTCGGTCCTTGTAAAGCGCAGCAAGCGCTCGCGGCCGCCGCCTGTAACCAGCACAACCGGGGTTACAGACAGCGCTTGAGCCGCTTCTTCGACAAAGCGATCAAGCACGGCCGCCAGGCTGTAGGTAGCGCCGGCATTAACCGCGGCTCCGGTACGGTCGCCAAAAGGCGATTCGGGAAGAGGCTGATCGGCACTTCCGATGCGCGCCGTCTGAGTCAGAAGTGCTCGTTGCATTAACTCAAACCCCGGCACAATCATACCGCCCAGATGGCGGCCACGTTCGTCCACGCTATCAAGCGTTAGCGCAGTACCGCAATCGGCAACACATACCGCCCCCGGATATAAGGTTTGCGCGCCCAACATGGCTAACCAACGGTCGACACCAAGAGTCTCGTAGTCCTGGTAGGCCAGTTGAAGCCGGTCTAGCGGTTTCACGGTCGCTTCGAACGCGACAATATTATTCGACGCTAGCCATGCCTGCAGCGTGTTCAAGGTTACCTGCGAAGCAACACTGCCAATCAGAGCATGGGATGGGCCGGACGCAATAGCCCTTGTCAGCTCGGCGGGCAGGTCGTTTTGAAGGTCGTCTGTGTAGAACCAGGCACCGTGGTCAGACAACTTGTCATCTCGTTTGATCGCCCATTTCAATCGCGTGTTGCCCGCATCAAACAGCAGCAAAGAAGAATCGGTCACGACAACTCCAGGAGTGAAATTTTGATTAAAACCAGGAAAACACGATTCGTTAGCTTCATCGGATCATACAATGTTCGAGTGCAAAGTACGCTAACGACGGCGCACCCGCACTTCGCCGCCCATGAGCTGAATTTCACCTTCATCGGTAGTGACACGCAGCGCACCGTGTTGATCGATACCGATCGCCGTACCATGTCGCACGCGCTCATCTTCAAACACCTGCACCAGCTGGTGCTTAAGATAGTCACGGCTTTGCCATTGTGATCGAAAGACATCGAAACCTTGTTCACTGTGTCGATCAAAGGCGTCCACAATGCCAGTCACCAACTCGGCCGCTATTTGAGTTCGATTAAGAGCGTGCCTCGCATGATCAGTAAGCGCTGCCGGTGGCAAGGCCGGAAGATCACCGCTCATGGCACTTGTTTGTGGCGCCACACAGTTGATGCCCACACCGACGCGAAGGAGTTGATCGCCTTCGGCCAAAGTCGACAACTCCACCAAAATTCCGCCGAGCTTCCCGTTAGCCAATATCAGGTCATTCGGCCACTTCAGTAAAACACTCTCGCTGAGATGCGCGTCGAGAACGGAGGCTAACTGGACACCAATCGCCAATGTAAGCGTGGGTATTATCGCTTGCCCTTTCGCTATGCGAACGGCCACCGTCAGACACAGACCGGCCGCAAAGCCCGACGTCCATATACGCCCTCGACGACCTCGGCCACCAGTTTGATATTCGGCGATAGCCACGCTCATCGAATTGGGGCCGATACTGTCCATGTTAATTGCAGTGTTGGTAGATTCGCAGACAGCAAAAACATCAATTTGCGCAACGCGCGTGCACAGTCTTTTAGGTAGACGCTCGCAGAAATCGGTCGGATCTAGCAAATCAGGACTAGCGTTAAGCTTAAGCGCACCAGGTGGAGTTTCAAGTTCCGGGAAAACGTCGGATAATGCAGCTATCGATTCAGCGAGAGTTGACTCGGTCATGTTAGTGCGTTCACGCATCTCGCGTAACGTCACCGATTCACCGGGAATCAGTGCACGTAGCAATTGAAGTTTTGGATCGACGTTAAGCTGCATGGTATCGCGCGACTATGTCCACCTGCTATTTCTTGCGCCAAACCATAGCGCGCTCGAGACGATTTTCGTTACCTGCAAACATGCGCTCAACGTTGCCCCGGTGAGCGGCAATGACAAGTACGGCCATCGACAGAGCAAACCAGAACGGCGTCGATACGTCGGCGTAGAGCACCATAGAAAAAAGGAATGCGGCAACTACCGTTAAAATGGTCGCCAGGCCAACGTAGCCGGTCAACGAAACGCTCAACAGAAATATAACGAGCGCAGGCAGTATGAGTTTAGGTGCCACTATGCAATAGGCACCGATCAGGGTCGCCGCCCCTTTACCGCCCCTGAAGTCGTGCCAGAACGGGTAGATATGGCCGACAACAGCCGCCGCTCCGCACGCTGCAACCACCCACAGACGCTCAAGCTCAGGATCCAGCGGCAACCAGCTCGCATGGGCCAACCACGCGGCGGCCAGGATACCCTTACCCACATCGAAAACAGCCACACAGAGTGCGAAAAGAAGGCCCTGCGTGCGCAGCGCATTCGTGGCGCCAGCGTTACCGCTACCCATCTCGCGTATATCGGTGCCTTTAAGCCGCCCGAGCAGCAAGCTGCCGGAAAACGAACCTAGTAAATACGATAGAAAAATCTTGCAGCCAAGTTCAAACACGTCTAGCTCTCCGCTGTGACGTGTGAGAATACCATACGCAGATCATGGGTAGCGGTCGTTGATGTAGGGCCTTTGTTAAGCCTGTAGGTAAACACTGAACCCCGCCTGCGATTGGAAACGGTTCACTGGGTCGCAGATTGCCGACAACCAGTTAATCTGACCGCGCTGGATTAACGTCCGATACTTCAGATATTGATGTTTCAGAATCCACGCCTGCAGGGCACCTCTAATAACCCGGGGATTTGCAGATTGAGATTCAGGCTGTTCAAGATCAAGGCGCAAAGTGCCTTTAATATCTGGATATTGAAGGTGCTTTGTAACGCAGAGATTGGACTGACTGGACTCAAGATGTAAATTCACGGGTTATTAGAGGCGCCCTTCAGCCTCTTGGCCCTTGGACGCGGCGCTCTTTGAACCAAGATAAATGGCCACAATCGCAATGGCTGCTCCGATAAGCTCCGTAGCGCTGACCGAGCGTCCAAAAATCAACACTCCCCACACATACGAGAGCGTTGGCTGCAACAGCAGAGCAAGGCCTATGTGGACGGTCGGAACATAGGGTAGCGAGCTTGATATAAACAGCCAGCCCAGCACCTGGCCAATAAACGCATACGTGCTCAACCAGGCAAAATCACTCAAACGTGTTATGGCAATTGAATCTCCGGCCACCAAGATAGTGATATACAGAAAAAACGCCGAAAAGAAGCTCGCGACGCACAAATCTGAGGCCGCATCGCGCAAGGGTGCAGCCCATCGTGCCTGGCGCAATGACAACATGTACGCCGCATAGGCTACGGCAGTGATCAGTCCAAAATAGACCCCAGCACGCGAATCCGGATCCAGCACGTCCCAGTCCAGCCCCACGATCAGGTAGAGCCCGAAAACCGCCAGAGGGATGGCGCATAGTTGCATTCGCGTCATGCGCTCGCCAAACAGGAATACCGCCGCTGCGGCCATGAAAAACACCTGGAAGTTCGCCAGCAGTGTAGACAGGCCCACCCCTACGAAAACAATCGATTTGTGCCAGGCGTACAAATCGGCGGCGAATAAAAATCCGGCGAGAATTAACCAACGAAGTGAGCGCAGCCCCGGTATTATTTTGCGCCGCTTGTACAACAACCACGCCAACAACATCAGTCCGCCCAACACTGTCCGCCAAAACGCACTGACTACCGGCCCTACCTCTACCAAAAGCACAAACACGCCTGAGAAGCTGATCAGCACCGCACCAAACACCAATCGTATTAGCGCAAGCTGCGGGGAAAAGAGGCGACGGAATATCAGCATGAATAGCCCAAAGAGTATTGAACGCGTGGTTGCCAAACGTTATCGGCTGACGCTAACACGAAGCCTGCCTGTCAGCGAACTTTTCTCAGGACATACAGTCCATTCGGGAACTCGACATGACTAACGACCAGCCTGCGCGTGTATACGCCAGAACGGCGACCTGGACTTACTGATTGGCGCTGACCAAATGAACGAGTGCGAAACAATCGACGAATTGATCGACCTTGTTAACGCGTCTCTCAGCCGTGTTTGAATTCTGTAGTAGCGTTCAATAGTAACTGAGAGTCGCGCAAACTTTCGCCCCTACTTCCCTGGTCGACAGAGCCGCGTTTTCATCGGCCAAATCTATGGTAAGAAAGCCTTGAGACAAACACCAGTAGATGGCGGCTTCAAGAGCATCGGCTTCTGCAGACATTGACAGCGAGTGGCGCAACATCATGGCAACGCTTGCAAGCGTGCCGTACGGATTGGCAATTCCCTGGCCTGCAATGTCCGGGGCCGATCCGTGAATTGGCTCGTACAACCCTACGCCGCCATCGTTAATCGAAGCGGAAGGCAGCAAGCCAATAGACCCTGGAATCACACTTGCCTCGTCGGAGAGAATGTCGCCAAACAGGTTCTCGGTAACCATCACATCAAAGTCTTTAGGCCGCTGGAGCAGATGCATTGCAGCTGCGTCGACTAACACGTGTTCGAGAGTAATCTGCGGAAATTCGTTCTCAATAACTTGCGTAGTCACAGCCCGCCATAACCTGGAAGTAGCCAACACGTTGGCTTTGTCCACAGATACCAATCGTCCGCTACGACTGACCGCCAAACGAGCCGCCACACGTACAATGCGCTGAACTTCCGTATCCGAATAAGTACAGACGTCGCTTGCCTGAGTCTCCGACTCAACGCGATCGCCAAAATAAATACCACCGGTTAGCTCTCGCACAATCATCATATTGACGCCGTGCAGGCGATCTTCGCGTAACGGAGAGTGCTTGATGATGTCCGGATGTGTTTTCACTGGACGCAAATTGGCAAAGAGCCCCATTTCAGCGCGAAGTCGCAACAAACCCTGCTCGGGTCTGATGGTGGCTTTAGGGTCGGACCATTTTGGGCCACCGACTGCCCCCAGTAACATGGCGTCGCAGGCTTTACACGCCGCTAGCGTAGCAGGCGGAAGAGGATCGCCAAAGTTGTCAATGGCTATGCCGCCTATGTCGGCGTAGTTCAATTCGAATTCGTGAGAGTAAACTTTACCAATCGTCGCTAAAACGTCGACTGCGACATCGATAATTTCGGGCCCAATGCCATCACCTGGCAACACACAGATTACGGATTTCATGCGTCACGTCGCTCGAACTTTTCAATTTGTGGCAGGTGTTGCTGCAAGAACCCCAGCTCATCCACACCGTTCATCAGGCAGTAGTGGGAAAAGTTGTTGATTGCAAAATTTTCCGTACCACCGTTTGCAACAGATACAGAACACTGCTCCAGATCGATAGTGACCTTGACTCCGGGATTGTTAAGTAAATTCTTGTGGAACTCCTCTGAAACTACAATCGGCAACAACCCGTTCTTCAACGCATTAGAGCGAAATATATCTGCCATCGAAGTGCTTATTACAGCCCTAAAACCGAAATCAATCAATGACCAGGGAGCGTGTTCACGGGATGACCCACAACCGAAATTATCACCCGCCACAAGCACGAAACATCCTTCCGCTTCTTGAGTATTGAGAATGAAGGCATCGTTATTCGTGCCGTCGGCGTTGTAACGCCATTCTGAAAACAAATGTTTACCAAGACCTGTGCGTTCGGTTGTCGTTAGAAACCGGGCGGGAATGATTTGATCGGTATCAATGTCGCTGTTAGACATGACTACGGTACGTGACTGAAAACTGGTAATCACCTGCATGTTTATTCCTGTTAGAAATTTGAAATTAGAATCTGGCGTGGCGCTTCTTGCAGTAAGTTCTAGTCGGCGAACACAACGCGGGGATCGGCAACACAACCTTCAACAGCCGCCGCAGCCGCTGTTACCGGGCTCGCGAGCAGTGTTCGGGCTCCCACACCCTGGCGACCCTCGAAGTTGCGATTGGATGTACTTACCGAGTACTCACCACGACCAACGTTGTCGCCGTTCATGCCAAGGCACATCGAACAGCCCGATTCACGCCACTGCGCGCCAGCAGCAATAAAAATGGTGTCGAGTCCTTCAGCCTCGGCTTCGTGCTTGGTCGCCTGCGAACCTGGAACGATCAACATTTGCGTGTTACTCGCCACTTTTCGGCCTTTCAGTGCTGTGGCCACCGCACGTAAATCGCTGATGCGCGAATTGGTGCAGCTGCCGACAAATACAACGTCGACTTTCTGCCCAAGCAAAGACTGTTCAGGCTTGAGGTCCATGTAGGTAAGTGCTTGCTCGTAGGCTTTGTCACCTGTAAGAGCAGGGACGTGGCCGTCAACGGGCATAACCATTCCTGGATTGGTTCCGTAGGTAATCATGGGCACCAGTTGCGTCGCGTCGATGTCGACGCTTTTATCGAAGTTGGCCTCTTCATCGGTGCGCAGCTCTTTCCACCGCTCCAGAGCGGCATGCCATTCAGCACCTTGCGGTACTAGCGCTCGTCCTTGCAGGTAGTTAAACGTCGTTTCGTCAGGGGCGATCAGGCCCGCGCGAGCACCCGCTTCAATAGACATGTTGCAGACGGTCATGCGCTCATCCATGTTAAGCGCGCGTATCGCTTCACCACGATACTCGATGACGTGGCCAGTGCCACCGCTAACGCCGATTTTGCCGATAATGGCCAGAATTAGATCTTTTGCAGTAACGCCCGGTGGCAGCTCACCCTTTACGTTCACTTGCATAGTTTTAGATCGGCTTTGGAGCAAGGTTTGTGTCGCGAACACGTGCCCAACTTCTGTAGTACCGATACCAAACGCAAGCGCCCCGAATGCACCGTGAGTACTCGTGTGACTGTCGCCACACACAATGGTTTTTCCTGGTTGCGTCGCGCCGACTTCCGGTCCGATGACATGCACAATACCGCGCATCGGACTTTTCAAATCGTAAATCGGAACGCCAAACTCTTCACAGTTGGCCAGCAACGTATAAATTTGTTCGCGCGCAGGGCCGGCTGGTATCTCTGCGTATAGCAACTCGGCTTTTGTAGGCGTTGAATGATCAGGAGTTGCGAGTGTAAGATCCGGCCGCCTTACCGGTAACCCTCGTTCCCTTAACATCGAAAACGCCTGAGGCGATGTCACTTCGTGAATAAGATGAAGGTCGACATACAGCACGGCTGGATGATCGTCAGTTGCTTCAACAACGATATGTTGTTCCCAGATTTTTTCGTACAGTGTTTTCGCGGACATGGTCTCTCGGTATCTTCAATGTGAACGGTCAATAATCAGCTCGGCAATAGCTCATGTTGATGTGTATGGTCCTGACCGCATAGAATGCAGTCTTCGGTACCGCAGAAACCACTACAAAGTAAGCTCGCGCTATTTAACGAAGTAGAAAACTGCTTAGCGCGACGCAATTTTGGCAACCGGGGTTTCAAAGCGAACGGGGGTTAGCCAGTTCCATATATCTTTGGTCTCACCGTTAAACAAACCAAAAAATGCGCTTTGCATTTGTTCGGTAATCGGGCCTCGTTTGCCCGCACCCACTTTAATGCGATCGATGGAGCGTACAGGCGTCACTTCAGCCGCAGTACCTGTCATAAAGACTTCATCAGCGGCGTACAGCATCTCTCTTGGAATCGCTTGCTGAACTATCTCTATGCCGTTTGCCGTGGCAAGATCAATAATCGTGCTGCGCGTGATGCCCCCTAAAATTGAAGAGCTCATGTCCGGTGTGTACATCACGCCGTCAAGCACGAGGAACAAATTTTCTCCTGCACCTTCACTGACCATCCCGCCTACTGTAAGGCCGATGCCTTCGGTAAACCCGAGGCGCTTGGCTTCCATACTGATGAGCTGGCTAGACAGATAGTTACCGCCAGCCTTGGCACCCGCTGGAAGCGTGTTTGGTGCGGCTCGATTCCAGGAAGAAACACACACGTCGACCCCTTTCTCAAGACCGTCGGCGCCGAGATAGGCACCCCATTCCTGTGCGGCGACGACAAATTCAATCGGTGCGTCTGGCGGCGGAACGACGCCGAACCCACTATTCCCTCTAAAAACGATTGGACGAATGTAAGCGCCGTCGGTTAATTCGTTGGCCGACAAGACGTCGTGACAAGCCTGGAGCGACTCTTCGAGCGTGAACGGAATGTCGATGCGATATACCTTGGCCGAAAAGTACAGGCGTTTAATGTGTTCCTCTAAACGAAAAAACTGGGCTCCGTCTGGCGTATTGTAGGCACGAATACCTTCAAACACCGACGAACCGTAGTGAAGCGCATGGGTGAGTACGTGCACCGTGGCTAGCTCATGAGGAATCAGTTCGCCGTTTTGCCAGATGTATTTTGCCGGGATAGCCATAGTAGTCTCCAAAGGGGTTGATGTGCGCCAGGGGCACTTCTAATGCCTAAGCCGTTACGGATTTTGGTTTTACGGCCGCTACGCCAGGTACCCGGTTAAGAGCCTGCAGCAACGCACGAACACTGGCCTCTATGATATCAGTGTGGAGCCCCGAACCGTGATACTCCTGTTGCTCATATTCCAGACTAATCGCTACATCGCCCTGGGCATCTTCACCCATGGAGACGTTGCGTACGTCGAAATTGCGCAAAACGACGTCTACTCCAAGAGCTTTTTCGACCGCGCTGAAAGCCGCTGCCACCGGGCCGTCGCCGCGGCCCCCGGCCTCGACTTCATGACCGCTGTCGTGAGTGATCACCACATGCGCAGTGGAGGCTTGTCCAGACGCAGAGCTTGTCGAAAGCCGGGTCAGGCTCCAGGGCCCGGACTGAGTTACTTTTCGGCGCAACACCAGCGCCTCAATATCCGCGTCAAAAATCTCTTTTTTCTTATCGGCAAGAATCTTGAAATCGTTAAACGCTCGCTCTGTTTCCTGGTCGCTAACACGAAAACCCAGATCTTCAACTCTCTTCCTGAAGGCGTGGCGCCCACTGTGCTTGCCGAGCACCAAATTGGATCGGCTAATACCCACATCCTGAGGCTTCATAATTTCGTAGGTTTGAGCGTTCTGGAGCATGCCGTGTTGGTGAATACCCGCTTCGTGGGCAAACGCATTTTCTCCGACAATCGCCTTGTTGCGCGGCACGTGCATGCCCGTAGCCTTGGCCACCAACCGGCTCACCGGATATAACTGTGTGCTATCAATGTAGGTGAACAGCGGATAAATATCGGGTCGCGTTTTTACCGCCATGACAACTTCTTCAAGCGAACAATTACCAGCGCGCTCGCCAATACCGTTAATCGTACATTCAATTTGCCGCGCCCCGCCCCGTACTGCCGCCAACGAGTTGGCAACAGCCATTCCAAGGTCGTCGTGACAGTGCACACTCAGAACAATGTCGTCACGATCGGCGATTTGCTCACGCAAGAAGGCAAACAAATCGAAAAACTCCGACGGTACGGTATATCCGACCGTATCCGGAACGTTAATCGTGGTAGCACCTGCGTCGGCCGCGACTTTAACCACGTCGGCCAGAAAGTCGTGCTCCGTGCGTGAGGCATCTTCAGGCGAAAACTCGACGTCTACACACAACGAACGGGCCAAAGTCACCCCGTCGTGTACGCGTCGCAGAATCTCGTCTTTGGCCATATTCAGTTTGTATTCGCGATGAATTGCGCTCGTTGCCAAAAACACGTGAATGCGCGATTTTTCGGCGTATTGCAACGCATCCCAGGCGCGTTCGATATCGGGAGCGTGACTACGCGCTAGACCACATATGGTCGAGCCTTTCACTTGTTGAGCAACTTGCTTCACCGCCTCGTAGTCGCCAGGTGACGCCGCCGGAAAACCAGCTTCAATTATGTCGACGCCCATTCGAGCAAGGCTCGTGGCAACCCTGAGCTTTTCGTCAAGACTCATACTGCAACCTGGCGCTTGTTCGCCGTCGCGTAACGTCGTGTCAAAAATCAGTAATTGTTCGGATGCTGAAATTGTCGTCATGATTGCCACCGCTGTGGTCAAAACTTTCAGTTAAAAAAAACCCCCGCTCTCTTGTTTAAGAGGCGGGGGCCGTATGCGTTAGTTACTTCTGTGTGTGCGCCCCGCTCTCCTAAGTTCCAAGGAGAAGTAGAAGGCTTAGCACAAGCACGCGTCTCAGGGCGTAGCCCGAGCCTTGATCATTGCTGTGTTGACGAAAGTGCGTCATATCAGTATCTATTGAAACCAATGTGTTACGTGCGAATATCGATAAAACCAGTATTTCAGGGGTGTGTCAAGGCATCACGGCGAACATTGCGAAGTTGAGCCTGGTCAACGCCTGAACTTCAATGTGCGATGATCTGCTCAAGACCCAATGGCTTAACTTAACGAGGGTCGCCGATCAACGGTTAGCCGGACGAACAGCATTAACGGTATCAATGCCCTTGCTGATTTATGTTGGAGGAAAACGGTTTGGATGAAGCACGCGTAAAAAAGCGCCTGATTGATTTGCGCGAAGAGCTGCAGTCTTTAGACGACACCAGCCGAGAAGCTGCAAGCACCGTTGAGCTTGATCAATCCCGTATGGGCCGCCTGTCCCGCATGGACGCCTTGCAGGCACAAGAAATTTCCAAAGAGTCTCGCCGTCGTAGAAAACAATTAATACGTCGAATAGAACCAGCGCTCCAGCGCTTGGTAAGTGGTGACTACGGCATTTGCATAGACTGTGACGAAGACATAGCGCCCGCCCGACTGGAATTCGATCCTACCTGTACTACCTGTATTACGTGCGCAGGCTTGCGTGAGTCGTCGTAACCTGAGCGGAGTTATTAGTCGAATTTTTTCACCTTAATTAACCGCTGCGGGGAGGCTGTGTGAAAACTTTCACTTCGTCATTGCGAGCGCGAAGCGCGCGGCAATCTCTTAACGTAACACAACCGATTGAATTCGCACCCCAAGAGTATTTCCACCGGACGGAGATTGCCACACCCGCGGTCTGCGGGCTCGCAATGACGAGCAGGGGTGCTCCTGCCGTGATGAGTTACGGCCACTGAATGGCAGTTCAAGAATTAAGCCAACGCGCCTTTCGCGCATCCGCTTTCGGATTTGCGTGAGTCAATGGTGCAATTTTCCAAAGTGACGGTGGTCTTTTTTCGAGAGTCACATCAAAACGTTTTAACTCATCACGACGAAACGCATGAATGCGGATGGTGTCGCCCACTGTGTATGGCAAGAGTATAGAAACAGGCTTGTCGACCAAAACCCGCAAACTGTCAATGGCGACCAATGTGTCGCCCGCCGCAATACCCGCACGCTCGGCACAGCTGTCTCGCCTGACCGTTTTTAGCGTGGTGGTTCCTGGAATAAAGGTCACTCCAAGACTTGTGAGAGGCGCATCCGCTAGAGGTGCTTCGGCCAGCTGCCAACCCATGCCGTTAAGTAAACTCTCAAGATCAGGCTCCTCAGTACCGCGCACCATGGCGTTAAAGAACGGCCGCAAATGCACTCCGCTAATTTGCTCGGCAAGCTCTTCGAAGCCGTCCTCGGGCACGCCTATGCCTTTCTTGCCGTAGTTCTGCCACAACTCCTGCATGACGTCATCCAGCGTAGTGTCTCCTCGCTCGCGCAACGTAAGATCCAGCGCCAGCGCAATCAGCGCACCTTTGGCGTAGTAACTGACGACTGCATTGGGAGAGTTTTCATCCGGCTTATAAAATTTGATCCAGGCATCAAAACTGGACTCAGCCAACGTCTGGTGTGTATGTCCAGGTACAGAACGAACTCGGCTGATTATCTGTGCCAAAAGATCTGCATAAGACACTTCGTCGATAACGCCCGAACGCACCAGGGCCAAATCGTCGTAGTAGCTGGTTATGCCTTCAAACACCCACAATAACGCAGTGTAGCTTTCGGCTTCAAGCGCATAAGGTGTGAACACCGCAGGCTTGATCCGCTTAACGTTCCAAAGGTGGAAGTACTCGTGACTCACCAGCCCCAGGAACTGACGGTAGTCTTTGGCTTGAACAGCATTACCCATTGGCAGCGAACCGCGCGCGCAAACAAGCGCACAACAATTCCTGTGCTCCAGGCCGCCATACCCCGACCCCTCAACTCGGGTGAGGAATAAATATCGTTCCATGGGCGGAAGCTCACCAAACAATTTTACCTGTTCCGAGCATATAAGTTCGGCGTCCTTCGCAAGGCGCTCACTGTCGCAGCGGTGGGTGCCGCTGAGGACAAAATAGTGCGGCACACCGGCAACTTCGAATGGCACAAGATCAAACTGGCCCATCTCCACAGGGTGATCGATAAGCTCGGCGTAATCAGCCGCACGATAGCGACCGAAATCCCACTCAACCGCACCGTCGGCTGGTAGAGTGGTAGCAACCAGCCAATCGGCTGAAGTATTCGTGTGGTCGGGGTCGCTTGGCCTATGAATATCCACCGTGAGTGCTTCGCCGGCTCGCCCATCCACGCTTAAGAACACGCTGGAGCCGTTAAAAAAACCGTGCGTTGTATCAAGGTGCGCACCGCGAACGCTTAAGTCATGCGCATACACCTCATAGCTCAGCGTTACAGCCGATGATGTCGGCTCAACCCGCCAGCAACATTTGTTTTGCTTACTAACACGTAGCGACTGTCCATCAGCCTGTGCTTCCACACGACCAATATGTTTGGAAAAATCGCGAACAAGGTAGCTGCCCGGAATCCAGGCGGGTAACGTCAACATCAGCGCTTGGCCACCTGGGTCGGGAATTGAAATAGTTACTGCAAAGCGGTGTCCGCCCAGCGAAACCGGCGTAATGGAGTAGTGCACGTTTGAAGCCACGGAGTGTCTATTTTTCACCTAGATGCATAAGGGGTAACGGCAACAATCGCGGTCACAATGACGAAATTTGGCAACGTACTTTTAGCCATGAGTTACTCCAGTTTTACTAGCTGGCAACAACCAGAGAATTGAACGTGCCGACATCGCGGCCAATCCAGGCAAGGCGTTACTGCTGTTCGTTTAAGAAAATTTCCGCAAGCATACACCGAATACTGCCCCCGGAGGCGGCCTCGATAGAATTCACATCGCAATGAACCAACCTGGCATGTGCGGACAAGGCATTTCGCTGTGCGTCGCTCAGGGCACCATATGCGCTTGTCGACATAACAAGTAAAGCGCTTCCATCTTTAGAGCGTATTTCGAGCATGTTGCCCGCAAAACACCTCACTTGCTCAAGCGAAATTTCGACAACTTCGTGGTGCGCCGCAAGCGTCACTCTCAACTGTTCGCGCTGTTCACTGTTTATCACCGACTTCAGACATACGACCGCATACCCTGTTCCAACGCACATCATGACGTTAGTGTGGTAAATCGCTGTGCCGCTAGCAGTTACAGAATCAAATGAGACAAGACTGTAATTGAAATGGTGACAGAACTGTTCAAGCACTACAGGATGAGTTCGCGCAGACAGGCAGGCGTAAGCCACAAGGTTAACACGATCCAGGACAAGACTGCCTGTGCCTTCAAGATAAAGCTCTGCGCTTTCATAACCCGACCAATCGACGATATGACTAACGCGCTTACCGTGCACATCACGGAGCTCGTGAATGACGTCGAGCCGTCGCTCACCCCGCCGACTCTGAGGCTGCATGGGATACATGACACAGGTTCCGTCGCTGTGAGTCGTTAACCAGTTATTGGGAAAAATCGCGTCAGGTGTCTGCGGCTCTTCCTTGTCCTCCACAACGACCACTTCAACACCCGCATCCCGAAGCGTCGCGACGGCCTGATCGAATTCTTGACGAGCCATTTCCAATCCGTCGATGTTTGCATCGAATGGCGCTTGGAACTCGTTAGTCCTGGCAGTTTCCGGATTGGAAAAGAAACACGCGGGCCGAACCATGAGCACACAGTCGGTACTCTGAGCAGCTTTCAACATGATGATGTATCCCGGCTATGAGTTATGTCTGAAAAACGCGCAACTCAGGGGGACGTGGGGGCTAACTCTTCTCTAAGAACCGTGTACCGCCTGTGCTGGTCGTCATTCTCCCACGCCGCGTACAAATTGACTACCCGATCGAGCGCTTCGAGCGTGTACCTGTCAGTATCCCCACGGGCTGCCCGAATATCGTTAAATGCGGGCACAAGATCCGCTTCGGCTTCCAGATACTCGCCAAGCCCTACCAGCGCAGTGCCATGCACGCTGCTGGCCGAGGCCACTCGCCAGTGTGCAGGACCCAGCGCTAACTGAAGGGCCGTGATAGCTTCACGACTCTCGCGTCGGGCACTGGCAAAATCGCCTTTGGCATTCAGTGTCGCTGCAAGATTCGTTTGAGTAATGGCGACATTGGGATGGTCTTCGCCCTGCACCAACTGCCGAATTTTGAGCGCTTCCCTATAGGCGCTTTCGGCAGCTGACTCGTCGCCCTGAGCCAAAAGAACCAGCGCCAGGTTATTCAGACCCGTGGCCACAGCCACCGAAGTGTCGCCGTAGACCGCGCGGCGCATTTGAAGTGACTCACGGAACAAGGGCTCCGCACGGATGACGTCGCTCTGACGCCAGTAGAGCGACGCCAGATTATTCAGTGATACCGCCGTTTGCGAATGTGGCTTGTCGCCGTAAAGCGTGCGGCGCATTTCAAGCGCGCGCTGGTAGTAGTCGGCCGCATCTGCAAAGTCTCCTCGTTTGGCCGCTGCCGCACCGAGGTTCGACAGCCCCATGGCAATGTTTGGATGCACGTCGCCAAAACTACTGCGCCAAACGTCCAGAGCGCGTAGAAAGTATTCGGTAGCGGCGTTCAGCTTGTTTTGTCGCAGCTTCACCCCACCCACATCATTCAGCGTATCGGCGTAGTCGCTTGTGTTGGTCAATTCAAGTCGTTGGTAAATTTCCAGACCTTGAGTAAACAGCACCTGCGCTTCGTCAAAGCTACCTTCGCGAAAGTAGGCCATTCCGAGTTTCGTTGTGTTGACCGCGTAATCAGGGTGATCACGGCCAAAGTTAGCTTCAATGGTTTCCAGTGCACTGCGATGCATTTCCTTGGCTTCGTCGTACTGCCCGGTTCGCCAAAGTATTTCACCAAGCTCCCGCTGAGCAGCCGCTGCTTCCACGTGCTCGGGCCCGTGCGCTTCAATGGCAAGCTTCACTGCGCGCCTTAACAGGGGTTCGGCCTCGTTATAAAGTGCCAGGTTTTTAAATGCGCGACCCATCGTTTGCAACAGCGCACTTTGAATTTCGGGCTCGTCGTTAAGCTCCTGGTCGATGCGCGAGGCTCCCTGCCTAAGTAGGTCACTGGCAGAAATCTGCCTGCCCCGTGATGCCTCCGGATCGCTGGCAACAAACGTACTGACCAAAAACTCTTTCACCTTTTCGGCCGTTCTTTGTCTGGCGATCGCGTCGCGTTCAGCATTAGTAGCCCTGACAAGACCTACGGTGGCCATCGTTATCCCGGCGAGCAAAGCAAGTACAGCAATGGATGCGGCTACCACCATTTTACGGTTTCGTCGTACGAAGCGTCCGAGCAAATAAGGCGCACTTGGAGGCCTCGCAGTAATCGGTCGCGCATGCAGGTAGTGCTGAATGTCGATGGCTAACGCGTTCACC
>QIGP01000191.1 GCA_003228965.1 Gammaproteobacteria bacterium | reverse complement strand
CCTATCGGGTCTGCGAGCTTGCGCGCAAACACGTGAAAGTCGCGCTTTCCGGGGACGGTGGTGATGAGAACTTCGCGGGCTATCGCCGTTACCGCTGGCACATGTACGAAGAGAAAATTCGTAGCAAGATACCGCAGAGTATTCGCGGCCCGTTGTTTGGCGGGCTGGGCAAAGTCTATCCAAAAATGGACTGGGCTCCTCAGGTGTTCCGCGCCAAGTCGACGTTTGAAGCACTGGGGCGCGACAGTCTCGCCGCCTATTTGCACAGCGTATCCATTTTTCCGACGGGTCTTCGCCAGAAGTTGTTTTCAAGCAAATTTAAAAGTGAACTCGGCGGTTATCGCTCCGTGGAACACTTCCGCCGATACGCCGAGCAAGCGCCTACCGACGACGCTCTGTCGCTCGTTCAGTACCTGGATTTTAAAACCTATCTACCTGGTGACATTCTTACCAAAGTCGATCGTACGAGCATGGCACAAGGTCTGGAGGTGCGCGTTCCGTTACTCGATCATACATTTGTCGACTGGGTGTCAGGTCTGCAGCCTGACGTGAAGCTTCGCGGACGTGAAGGGAAGTACGCGCTTAAGAAGTCGCTGGAAAAAATGCTGCCTCACGACATTTTGTATCGCCCAAAAATGGGCTTCGCCGTACCTATTGGTAGTTGGTTCCGGGGACCGCTTAAGCACAAAGTACAGCAGTGTCTTGAGGGTAGTGTTTTGGCGGATAGCGGTTTGTTCGACGTGGACCGCTTAGCCAGCATTGGGCAGGCGCATTTTAGCGGTAAGAGCGATCATACGGCGATTATCTGGGCGTTACTGATGTTTGAAGGTTTTTACACACGGGTCATGTTACCCGCTGAGCCCATCGCGGCCTGATAAACGCGTCATGACGACACGACTGCTCACGTTCAGCAATCTCTATCCGAACGCCAGCCAGCCAGGGTTAGGATTGTTTGTAGAAATGCGTTTGATGCAGCTCGTGCACGGTCGTGACTACGAGGCACGAGTGGTTTCGCCGGTGCCCTGGTTTCCTGTCAAGTCGGAACGTTTTGGCAAATATGGTGTGTTTGCCAGCGTGCCAAAAGCCGCGACACGCAGCGGCATTGAAATCACACACCCACGCTATTTGCACTTACCGAAAGTGGGCATGCATACAGCTCCCGCGTTGATGGCTGGCGCCGGTATTCGCAGCGCCCGGCAACTCGCACGCACCGGGTTCAAGTCGGATCTCGTGGACGCGCACTACTTTTATCCCGACGGCGTTGCTGCTGCACGAGTTGCCAGGCGCTTAGACGTACCGCTTATGATTACGGCACGCGGAAGCGATATCAATTTAATTACCCAATATTCGCGACCGCTGCGCCTAATGCGAGAGGCGGCGGCTCAATGTGCCGCCATTGTTGCTGTGTCGTCGGCGCTAGCAAACCGTATGGACGATCTGGGCTTTGATGGCGCCAAGATTCACGTCATCCGCAACGGTGTGGACCTGGACTACTTTCGCCTCGACTCGCGCGATGAAGCCCGGCGCTCTATGGGTCTGACCGGGCGTGTTTTATTGTCCGTCGGCAACCTGATCGAACTCAAAGGCCACCACCTGACTATAGAGGCCGTTAGTAGAATGCCTGAGACGACCTTGCTCATTGCAGGGTCTGGTCCGTTACGCCCGGACCTTGAAAAGCAGGTTCGTACGCTTGGGCTCGTTGACCGAGTGCATCTTCTGGGTCAAAAGAGCAGGGACGACCTTCGTTGTCTGTATGCTGCAGCCGATATGTTGGTGCTAGCCTCTAGCCGTGAGGGCTTGGCGAACGTATTGCTGGAATCGATTGCCAGCGGGCTTGCCGTCGTCGCCACCAACGTGGGCGGAAACGGGGAAGTGGTGTCGGACCCACGAGCTGGTGTCCTTACGTCAGAACGTAGCGTCCAGGCTCTTAGTGACTCAATTGAGCATATTTTCACCAACGGGCCTTCTCGCGAGGAAACTCGGGAGTTTGCGCAAAAATTTGGCTGGAGCGACGCATGTCACAAACTGCACGACTTGATTCAACGTATAGTAACAAATTGATGAGACTGCCAGCGATGGCACGCTAACTAAAAAGGAAAGCACAGTGAATATTAGTATCTTCGGTCTGGGCTATGTGGGCGCCGTTTCGCTGGCCTGTCTGGCAAGAGATGGTCACACGGTGTATGGGGTCGATATCGATCAGACCAAGCTGGATCTGATTGCCAGCGGCAAGCCACCTATTATTGAGGAAGGTATTCAGGAAACCATGGCAGTGGCCGTCAACAGCGGCCGAGTTCGCGTCACCAGTAACTGCGCCGAAGCCATGGCGGCCACTGAGCTGTCGTTCGTGTGCGTTGGAACACCTTCGAAGAAAAATGGCGATCAGGACACGACTGCCATATTACGGCTGACTGAACAAATGGGCGAAGCGCTTCGCAATAAGGACGCTTTTCATACGATCGTTATTCGATCAACCGTACGGCCCGGTACGGTCATACCGGAAATTGAACCTTTGCTTGAAAAGCACTCGGGCAAGAAGAGCGGTCGCGATTTCGGTTTGTGCTTTCAGCCGGAGTTTCTTCGTGAAGGTACTTCGATCAAAGACTATGACAATCCACCTATGACGATTGTGGGCTGTAATCACCCTGACTCCACGGCACAGCTTGAAGCCTTGTTTGGAGGTTTGCCCGGCAAGTTTATCAGCACCGACGTGGGTACCGCAGAATGCGTTAAGTACGCTTGCAACGCTTTTCACGCGCTTAAGGTTACTTTTGCTAACGAGATTGGTCGAGTGTCCCAAGCGCTCGGTGTCGATTCCAGGAAAGTGATGGGCCTTGTGTGCGAAGACAAGCAGCTGAATATCTCTACAGCCTATTTGCGACCAGGTTTCGCGTTTGGTGGATCGTGCTTACCCAAAGACCTTCGTGCCTTACTACATGTTGCTCGCGAGAACGACGTCGACATTCCTATGTTGGCGGGATTGCTACCGAGTAACGAAGAGCATATAAACTTGGCGGTTGAAACCGTGCTGTCGCGGAAAACGCGCAAAATTGGCATGGTGGGTCTAAGCTTTAAGAGCGGAACCGATGACTTACGCGAGAGTCCGCTACTTACCCTTGCCGAACGATTGATCGGCAAGGGAATGAACATTAAAATTTATGATCCGGAAGTTAACCTTGCGCGCATCATGGGGGCTAACAAGCGTTACCTGGAAGAGAGCATTCCTCACGTTGCGCAACTAATGTGCGATTCCTGCGACGAAGTACTGCAACACGGCGAAGTGATTGTGCTTGGCCTTGGTGATCGCGACATTGTCAGTGTAGTGCGCGACAATATTTCGGCTGAACACTATTTGCTCGATCTGGTAGGGCTCAGCGACGTTGAAGAGCTGCCCTGTGAGTATCGCGGCGCGTGCTGGTAGCTGATCTGCTGACTGGAAATAACAAGACTTAAGCAATGAGAGACGCACTTATTCTAATTTTGGTGGCAGGTTCACTGCCGCTCATTCTATCCAGGCCGTGGATCGGTATTCTGGTGTGGTCGTGGCTGGGTTATATGAACCCGCATCGACTGACATGGGGGTTTGCGTACAACTTTCCGTTTGCAATGTTGGTTGGCCTGACTACGCTGGTCGCATTGATCTTCTACAAAGGGCCCAAGTCCATCAGGATCATGCCCATTCTTGTTCTGTGGTTCGCCTTCATATTCTGGATGAACGTCAGTACGTTCATGGCAATCGACCGCCCGTATTCCATGCTTGAGTGGGATAGAACCATGAAAATCATGTTATTCGCGGTTCTAACGATGATATTGATTCGCAACAAAAAACAGATGAACGCCCTCATTTGGACGGTGGTCCTCTCGTTGGGGTTCTTCGGCGTCAAAGGTGGTTTCTTTTCTATTATTACGGGCGGAAATTACCTGGTATGGGGACCACCCGGAAGCTTCATTAATGGAAATAACGCGCTCGGTCTTGCCCTTACCATGACCATGCCGTTGATGCTTTATCTCTTCCAGCAATCTGAGGACAAGCGTATCAAGTGGGCGCTATTGGCTATGATGGCGCTTACAGCTCTGGCTGTTCTCACCACGCACTCGCGAGGCGCGTTTCTTGCATTGGGTACCATGGGTGTGGTGTTTTGGTATTACAGTTCGCGCAAATTCCTCATTGGTATAGTGCTGGTTGTAGTCGCGATATTCATGTGGAATCTCATGCCTGAAGCATGGCATGAACGGATCTTTTCTATCGGGAGCTATCAAGAAGATGGCTCGGCATTGGGTCGGATTAACGCCTGGTATTTCGCCGTAAATCTTGCCAACGATTATCCGCTAACGGGCGGCGGGTTTGGTACGTTCATGCCGGAGTTGTTCCAGCTTTATGCGCCGGAACCCGACGATTTCCACGACGCCCACAGCATTTACTTTGAAGTACTTGCCGAGCACGGTTACGTTGGACTGGTGATGTTCCTGATGATTGGTGCAGGTACGATCATATCCAGCGCCCGAACTATTTCGATCGCCAAGAAACGTGAAGACCTGAAATGGGTTGCTGCGCTTTCGCGCATGATTATTGTGAGTCTTTGTGCCTACTCTGTTGGTGGTGCGTTCCTTGGCCTCGCCTACTTCGATCTCTACTGGCATTTCGTCGCGACCACGATCATATTGAGATCGATTGTGATGGCTCCGCCTGAGACCGAGAACTATACCGAGGTGAGTTCACAACTTCAGGAGCTTGAGGTGCGCGGCGCCATGCAGAAACCGTCACAAGCGGTTTTGCAGGAGCGCTGACCGTGCGGCAACGACTGGTCGTTCTGAACTACCACCAGGTTCCGGAGCAGGCCGACAGTCTGCGTCCCGACCAGGTTGACCGCCACGTATTTCGCCAGCAGCTTAAGACGCTAAAGTATTTTTTTAACGTTGTAGATTTGGACTACGGCGTTGACGCGATGCGTGCAGGAAACTTACCGCCTCGCGCGGTCGCAATTACATTCGACGATGGTTACCGAGACAACCACGATGTCGCTCTTGAAGAGTTACTAAGAGCGCAGTGTCCTGCGACGTTCTTTATCGCCACCGACTATCTAGATGGCGGTCGAATGTGGAACGACACGTTAATAGAGTCAATCAGACTAACGCAAAAAAATACGTTATCGCTTGAAGCCATAGGGCTTGAGGGGTCGTTGAGACTTGCCACAAATCAAGACCGTATCCAGGCAATACGCACGTTGATACCTGCGGTAAAGTACCTTGAGCTGTCTGCGCGGCAGAGCGCCGTTGATAAGCTGGCGCGTGTCTGTGAGGTCGAATTGCCGAACGACATGATGATGAGTTCGCTACAAATAAAATCGCTTGCAGAAGCAGGAATGGGTATTGGCGGACACACGTCCAGCCATCCCATTCTTCTTAAGCTTCCTCTTGCCGATGCCGTCTCGGATATTATCCGTGGCCGGGATGCTCTAACTCAGCTGTTGGGCAAGGAGCCGCGTTTCTTTGCATACCCAAATGGAAAGCTTGGCCAGGACTTCTCGTACGAGCACACTCAGGTACTGCCGGAACTCGGTTTCGACGCCGCCTTTACGACGCAATGGGGCTACGTAAATAAAGAGCTGCCGAGTTTCGAATTGCCTCGGGTCGGTTTTTGCCGAACGGTGGGCTGGAAGCTTACGGTGAAAGTACTCAGAAGTTTTTTCGACTCGCCTGTCGAGTTTGCGCAGCCTGACCAATTAAACACTCAAGTTGTGTTGCGCTAACCACTCTTCGAGCATCGCCATCACCCAAACCAGGCTTCCGTAATACGCGGCGTGCTGGTTTTCATGTTTATCTATGAGGTCGTCGACGAATTCAGGTGCGAAGATTTCGCGATTGCGCAGGCTCTGGATGTTGCCGTGGACGTGACTTGAAAGGGCGGGATCGAGTTTTAACCACTCACCAAACGGCAAGCCAAAGCCTTGTTTGGTTTTGTTAATGATTTCTGCAGGCAAAAACGACCGGGCTTCGTTCTTGAAGTAGCTACGCAGCTCTTGCCCCTTGAGTTTAACGTTGCTTGGAATGCTGTTTGAGAACGACACCATTTCGTCGTCGAGCATGGGGTACTTTACTTGCACACCGGCAAGCGAGCACATGCGGTTGACCTTGCGCAGGTCGTTGTCGGCAAGCGTAAACTTGTTGTCCATGAACAGCAGGCGCTCGAGTTGGTCGGGGATTCCATCTTGCCAGTACTCGGCGCGTAGAAGACGGCGAGGTTCGTCGGCGTCGACAGAGCTGAGGAACTGTGCACCGAAGACGGCATCGGCACCCATTAAATGAAGCAAGTTGTAGTTTTGCGTGCGCTCAGGCATGTCCATGCTGGCTTGTTCTATGTAGCGGCGCACTTTGTGTTGAAAGCCGCTGGATTTTTTCTTAACGCTATCGCGAAAGAAGAACGGCCGCATAAGCGCTTTGTCCACAAGCTTTGGCATGTAGTTGTAGTAACCGAAAAGTTTTTGCGTAGCGTAGCGTTCGTTGCCACCAAACAGTTCATCGCCACCGTCGCCCGCCAGAAGCGTGTCTACGCCATGGCTTTTCGCCATGCGTGCGCAAACTAGTGTGGGTACAGCCGAAGAGTTACCGAACGGCTCATCGTATGCTTTGGCTACTTCAGGAATGGCGTTGAGCACGTCTTCGGGCGTGATGTAATAAGAAGTAAGGTTCAAGCCAAAATGATCGGCGGCCAGGCGCGCATATTCGAGTTCGTCATAGCCTTCTTGTGCAAATCCGATGGTGAATACGTCTGTTTTGCCTTTGCGCTGTTTCTGAAGGAGACCACATACGGTTGAGCTGTCCAGGCCACCACTTAAAAAAGCGCCTGAAGCCTGGGTGTCAGCTGCACGGTCGACGGCTCGTCCCAATGTGTTTAGAAATTTACCGTTAAGTGAGTTTATACTGGCTCGCGTGTAATCAGGCAGCCAGTAGCGGGATAGTATCGATTTTCCGTCTTCAACAACCAGCATGTGCGCGGGTGGAAGCTTGCTCACTGCTTTGAAAATGGTGCGCGGGCTTGGAATCATGTGGAAGTAGATATAGTTAAAAATACTTTGTTGGTCAATGCCGCGCTCGACCTGCGGGTGGGCGTACACGGACGTTCCCGTAGATCCAAATACAACGGCGTTGCTCATGACGTTGTAGGCAAGCGGTTGGGTCCCGGTGCGATCTACCGCTAGTACCGTGCGTTTACGTTTTACGTCAACGATGGCAACAGCGAATGTACCGGTTACGTGCTCGACAAATTTAAGGTCGTGACTTTGATATAAAGCGGCGATGGTTGCTGCACGGTTTTCGGGCGGCTGTTCCTGGGCAAAACGAGGATGGCCGTCGACCAGAACCAGCAACGTATCGCTGCGGTGAAGACTGCCCGTCGAGATGCCCTGGCTGCATCCGGCACAGGATTCCAGGCTGGCTTCTTCGCTGATTTTCTGCAGAGGTGGGAGCAGTCGCTGCATCGATTGCAGTACTCCCTGGTCAGCAGAATGGTTGCCTGATGGATGGCTCCAGCCACAAATTCCGGTCATGTCTAGTCCTTGGCAACAGATTTCTTGATCGCTTACTGATACAAGGGCAAGCGGCTTACACGTTTTGGCGATTATACGCGACTGCGCTCAAAAGTGGGCGTGCGGCAGGCCGCAATTGAATCACTATCTACGGGGTTACTGATCGGCATTTCGACGTCGTAACGTGGAATCGCAGAGCGACTAAAATGTAACCTAAAGAGTTCGGCTTGATAGAGCCAGCTGCTACGAACCCAAAGTCCGGAAAACACAGTTGCGAGTGTCAGATTTTGGCTTCGTCATCCATTCTTTTACGGCGGCTGTACAGGTTAGCGGGGGAGTCGTTTGAAGGACCCGAGGTGATTACCCAGGGTTTCGGGAACTTGAGAGTGGACCGCGATTCGTGGCAACTCGCAATATTTCATCGGGTCCGTCAGAAATTGACGGGTTATAGTTTGGGTGAAACTTCGGCTCTACACGGTTTGACCCAATTTCCCGCGCGCGGCACGGTCTGCCTATGACGCTTGGTGAGGGGTTAAACTCGTTCTATTTAATGGCTGTCACGTTGTATGATCTTCGTCGTTAGAGTCTTTAAATGCATATGAAACAATAGCTTGCAATAGTTTTCGTCAAACTTTCTTGATTCGAGTCACTGCGCTGTGACGTGATTCCCTACAAAATGACCGTTCATGGCTTAAAATAGCGCTTAACTATTGGGATACAAACGATTATTTTACGGTCTCAATGTATGTGCCCCGAGAAGGGCAATGACAAATAGTTAACCGAGAACACATCGCATGATAAAACCCATTTCCGCTTTCAGTTCGACCTTTGGTTTGCGCGCCACCTTGTGTGTTGTCGCTGTCCTGATATCCTTGTCATCGTGGGCGCAAATGGACCTTAGTTGCGGCTCGCTAAACAATGCATACGGCCCTTTTGACTACACCAATCCGACAGATTATCAAACCAAACTGAAAATTGTAGAAGACAATCACTTCGACCGTGGTGTTGAAAACCTGCGCGGCCACGCCAGGAAGCCACACCAGCTAACCGGCGACATTGACTACACTCTGCGTGCGTTCCCCAATCATCACAAAGCTCTGTACACCGTGATAAAATACGATACCAGCAAGAACCCCAAACACCGTCAGGCGCTGCCGAGAACGGCGGAGTGCTACTTTCAGCGTGCAATGACATTTCGACCCCGAGACGGCAATGTGCATCTTCTCTACGGCTTGTACAAAACTCGCACAAATAACTATGAAGACGCTAAAATTCATTTTATTGAAGCTGAACGTTTATTGCCGAACTCGGCTGAAGTGCAGTACAACATTGGTTTGGTACTGGCCAAGAACAAAGAATACGATGAGGCTTACTCCCATGCTGTGAAGGCCTACCAAATGGGCTATCCGCTTCCAGGCTTACGTAACATTCTCCAACGAGCCGGCAAATGGCCGGACTCGGCTAACTAGTGTCCGTCCACAAACGAGGATATTTTCCCAAGATCAAGGCGCGTCGATTTTTTAAAGCGCAGCATATACTCATATGTGAGCATTTAAAAAATCTACGCAACGCCGATATTGGGGAAATAGACCGTTTGTGGATGGGCACTAGCTAGCCCGAACTTACTCACCGTATAAACGAGACACGTTGATTGCAGGCGTACGGCGATAGCCTTTGCGCGCAGCGCGCTCGCGATTTTTTTTGATTTACCTGTTGGAATATATATGACTGATGCGACCACCCCTTCCACGCTTACTTCTGTGCGTGATATTCTTGTTCAGACTTTACAGCTGAGCGATAGTGACGCCATTACTGAAGATACTGAACTTTTGGGGAATATCCCTGAAATTGATTCGATGGCCGTGGTAACTATACTGACCGCTCTCGAAGAGCAGTACGATTTCTTTATCGACGACTCCGAGATAAGCGCTGAGACTTTTGAGACTCTTGGCACTTTGGTCGAGTTCGTCGAGCGTAAGTGCGGCGAATAGAAACTACGTGGCGACGCGTACCAACCCTCTCCGCGACGTAAGGCCTCAATTCATTGAGGCACGCTCGGGTCACTTGTTTGTTTCTGTACGCAGACCAACACACGATGTGACGACAAGCGTAGTCCTGCTGCTTCCTGCGTTTGCCGAAGAGATGAACAAGTCGCGCCGGCTGCTTACCTTACAGGCGCAAACACTGTGCGAAGCAGGGTTTGCTGTTGCGGTGTTCGATCCATTTGGCACAGGAGACTCGCAAGGCGCTTTTGGTCAGGCCTGCGTTGAGCACTGGCAAGACGACTGTGAGGACGTGCTAAATTTTCTCGCAGGCGAAGGGTTTAGCGAGTGTATTCCACTTTGCGTTCGCTTCGGAGCGTTGTTGCTCGATCACGTGTTGAGCGTTTCCCCACTTGCCATTAACCACGCCATATTATGGCAGCCTGTGACTTCGGGTGCACAGGCGCTTAATCAATTTCTGCGGTTGCAGTCGGCGGCCAATATGATGAGCAATGATGCCGGGCCAAGCGTCAGTGATATGCAAACGCAGCTTAAGTCAGGCACTGCCGTAGAAGTTGCGGGCTATATGGTTTCTCCTCAGCTGTACACTCAAAGCCAGCTACTTAAGCTCGATACGCTGAATACCCGGAAACTTCGAAGAATTGATTGGTTTGCCATCGCAGGCTCCTCCGATGCTCCGATGCCAGCTGCTGCCACGCGCCACGTCCAGCGTTGGAACGAAAATGGACTGTATACACGGATGAAAGTAATTGAGGGAGCGCAGTTTTGGGCGGCTACCGAACTCGTCGTTGTACCTGAACTGGTCGCGCGCACAACCGCGGCTGTGACCAGCGGTGCACACCAGGCGACTCAAGTACGAATACGAACCCGCACGTGATGATGAATCACGCGGCGAAATTGGGTGTTGTCGGTGGTAACGTCATAACTATTACATCCAGGGATCGTCATGTGGCGTGAAAAGGCCGTATTGATTGCGTGCGAAGGCGAGTCTCTGACAGGTATTTTGCATAGTGCAGAAACACCCAACGGTCGAGGAATGCTCCTCATTGTAGGAGGCCCCCAATACAGGGCAGGCAGCCATCGCCAATTTGTGGAATTCGCCCGGGACATGGCAGCAACCGGAACCTCTGTGCTGCGTTTCGACTACCGCGGTATGGGCGACAGTAGCGGTCCCTATCTGGATTTTGAGCAAATTTCCAAGGACGTTGGGGCGGCCCTTGACGAACTGGTAGACCAGCTTCCCGAGCTAACCGATATTTGCGTATTCGGGTTGTGCGACGCCGCCTCATCCGCGCTCATGTTTTCGGCCTACGATCCCCGCGTGACCGAGCTTATCCTGCTGAATCCCTGGGTGCGTAGCGAAGCGACCGAGGCGCAAGCCGTTATGAAACACTACTACGGCAAACGGCTATTTTCTGGTGCGTTTTGGCGCAAACTGTTTTCTGGCGAAGTGAAGATTGTTGCATCGATGGTGGATGCCTTTAACAAATTTCGCTTAAGCAGGGCGACAAGCGTAGATAGCGCAGGCTCGAAGGAAGCCGCAAAGGGTGATTTTCGCAAGCAGATGTTAGCTGGTGCGCAACAGTTTGAAGGGCGGGTGCTGCTGGTTTTATCGGGTAACGATTTTACGGCTAACGAATTTGAGGGCGTCGTATCGTCGTCTGGCCAGTGGACCAAGTGCGTCAACGGCTGGACGCAGGCCAAAATAGCTCAGGCCAACCACACGTTTTCCCGTTCCGACTGGAAACAACAGCTTGGTGAACACGCCCGTAACTGGATGAATCAGGCGTGAAGCGCGTTCTTCTCATTGCCTTCCACTATCCACCTGTAAAAGGCAGTAGCGGTATACAGCGCTCGTTACGCTACTCTGCTTACTTGCACAAGCACGGCTGGCAGGTTGAGGTGCTCACCGTCAAGCCGTTGGCGTACGCAAAATCAGGAAATGACGAGATGGCTGATATTCCCGATCACGTCCCTGTGCACCGGGCGTGGGCGTTGAACGCACGCAAGCACCTGTCGTTGTTCGGCCGCTATCCGGGGGCATTGGCTAAGCCCGATCCCTGGATGTCATGGAAATTCGACGGCGTCAGATTAGGTCGCAAAATTTTGCAACGACACCAATTTGACGCTATTTGGTCGACCTATCCAATTGTCACGGCCCACCGCATTGGACTGACACTTGCGCGAGAATTTAAACTTCCGTGGATTGCCGACTTTCGCGATCTAATGGCCTGTGAAGATTGGCCGTTGGACGCTTTGGAACGGGAGAACCTGCTCAAGTTCCAGCAGGAAATTGTGACCACAGCGGCACGCTGTGTACTGACCACACCAGGCGCCACAAGGCGGTACCAAAGCCTGTATCCAAGTGTCGATCCGGACTCTTTCGTGTACCTTCCAAACGGCTATCACGAGCCCTCTTTCGGTGCAGTCGAACAGTCGACCACGCAGGTTGAGCTTGAGAGCAACAACCGTGGACCGATGGTGCTGCTGCACGCTGGAATTCTGTATCCGTGGGAGCGCGATCCGCGGCCGTTTTTTGAGGCCCTGTCTGTGCTTAAGTCCCATAATTTAATAGACGCCGGGACGCTTCGAGTGCGGCTTCGCGCGACGGGCCATGACGACCATTACCGTCCGATGCTTGAACAATACGGCATCAGCGATATTGTTGAGTTGGCGCCTGCACTTCCCTACAAACAAGTGCTCAAAGAGATGGTGGACAGTACAGGATTACTCATTTTTCAGGCAGCCAATTGCAACGAGCAAATCCCGGCGAAGCTGTATGAATATTTTCGTGCCGGGCGACCCATTGTCGCTTTGACCGATGCGGCTGGCGATACGGCGGCAACAATCAACGAAGAGCAAGCCGGAGTGATAGCGCAGATCGACGATCGGGACAGCATTGTGGCGACACTCAAGGCCTTTTTGCACTCAATCAGGGAAGGTTCTGTGCCATCGATCGATTCCGATCAAATATCCAAATATTCCCGGGAAAATCAAGCCGCAGACCTTGCCAAACTGCTGGACGCCGTTGCATCATAATTAACGGCAACGGCTCCAATATAACGTTTTGTTAAGAATTGCCCGGAAATTGAATTGTATAATTCATATACGTGCGTATAACCATAACGATCAGCATTCTGTGGCTATTTGAACTGCAGACAAAACACTACACTCAAGTTATGGAAAACATGTCGCTAAATTGCGACGGTTGTTTGTCTTAATCTACCCGTGCATTCTTATTATTGCCTATAAGAATGTGACGAGATTTGAGGGGGCTTGCAACGAAATGTTGGCTCAAGCTTGTCATAACTTCAATTCAACAGGGAACGTGATCAATGTCACATACTGGTAATTTTCGCAGGCGCATACTGCCTTCAGTTTTTGACAAAGGCTCACTCGTCGAAAGGCGAGGTCGCAAAGTTACCGGTCTAAGGAGTGGCGTGTTCTTCACGCATTTTACGACAGCGGGATTACCAAAGATAACAACTTTTAATACGAGTATTGAAAGTTGATGGTTGCAAGTAAAAGTACACACTCTGAATGGTGCGCTGTGTATTCTTGTTCTAACCCATCCTTTGCGACAGAGTTATTTGATCAAACCACTCGAATTTTTTTTGCTGAGATCAAATGACAATGTACCCTTCGAATAGAATCACTCGATTTGTCACTGCTTTGGCGGCAGTTGCGCTAACCTCAATGGCTAACGCTGACATCGCAGGAAACCTGCAACCGGGGCAGTGGTACGAAGTACCCAGTTCCAGGCTTGAAGTACTAAATCCGTGCCCTGGTGACAATTGTAATTATTCCGGACCTAACCAGGGTTTTTTCGGGATTATGGACGCCTGGAACGGCGGCGCGTTCGACACGGTTCAAAATCGCCTAATCGTTTTTGGTGGTGGTCACCAGTCGTACTACGGTAACGACGTGTATGGCTTCGACCTTGATACAGAGTCGTGGCAGCAAATCATGCCGCCGTCGCCGTACGCCGCTACTGGTGCGCACGAAGCGGCTGGCCAGTATCCGGACGGCAGGCCGGTGTCGAGACACACCTACAACAGCACTGTGTTTGTTGAGTCGCAAAACATGTTTTTGTCGGCTGGTGCCTATGCCAGGAGTCCGGGTGGTTCGAGTGGAGACGCTAAATTCTGGAAGCTGGATTTCGATCAGGCCAGCCTGGACTGGTCCCGTGGAGCCGACGGCGATTCTAACGGCAGCATGGTTGTAGGCTACGCTGCGTACAATCGTGTTACCGACACGGTGTATTACCACCGCTCAGGTGGCGGTCGCATGTACAAGTACAATCCTGCTACTAATACACATACTTATCTGACACAACAACCTCTACATATCTATGCGACACCGGCCGTCGACACGTCACGCAACAAAATGCTTGTGTTAGGTGGTTCTCAAACCCAGGCCATGTACTGGGATCTCAACTCTTCTACTCCTGGATACGAAAACCTTCTAAACAATTCGACGTTCACCGGCAGTGGCGGTTTGGAGTTAGCTAACTCATCCCAGATGGGTCTGGATTACGACCCGGTAAACGACAACTATGTCGCCTGGACAGGTGGTAGAACCGTCTACATCATTGACGCACAAACGTTGTCGGTTGCAAAAATCACGCCTCCGGGGAGTGCCACTCCTGGGGTGCAATCTAACAACGGCGTTTACGGTCGTTTTCGCTATGCACCTTCAATCGGCGCGTTTGTGCTTGCCAACGCTATTGACCAGAACGTACACATCTACAAGCCCACGGGTGGTGGTGCACCACCACCACCTGTACCTACAGTTAATCTAACGGCCAGTGCGGCCGAGATCGAAATGGGTGCCGACGTGACGTTGTCGTGGACCAGCACCAACGCAACGGGTTGTGTGGCAAGCGGCGATTGGTCCGGGAACAAATCTGTTTCGGGTAACGAGGTGCTTGCCAACCAGCAAGCCGACGCATCATTTTCTCTGACGTGTTCAGGAAGCGGTGGCGATGCGACTGATTCTGTTGACGTAACCGTTGCCGATACTACGCCGCCTCCACCGCCACCTCCGCCAGGGGGCTCAGACTGGGAAACGCGTTCCACGGCTTCAGGCGTGCTGATGTCTACGCGTTTCGATGCACAGACGGACGTAACCAATTGGAAGCACCTCGACAGCACACAGGACCATGTGAGTTGGGAAAACAACAACGTAGTATCGGGTAACGGCGCGTTGCGTATGGATATTTTAAAAACCGACGGTGCAGCTTCTGGTAGCTGGCGTCGATGGTTGTCGAACGACGAACGTGAATTTACTCAAGGTGATGAGTTTTACGTGTCGTACCGCCAGTACTTCCCAGCGTACTTTGCCACCCACGTGTTTAACGGCGGAGGTTGGAAACAGTCCATCATCAGTCGTAACGCGGCTGAAATGAACGGCGAGAATCAGACCGGTGAAACCGGATCAAACCAGCTCAACGAAATAGTATTGAACAACAACGGTTATCGTGGACTTGTTCAGGGCTACAACCGAAACAGCAACGGCGCTTACCCTGGTTGGGATGTCAGCGCCAGTACCGCCTGTTCCGGTAGCGATTTCATTTATCAAAACGCCGTTGACCGGGGTCCTCAAAACGTTGGCTCAGCGTGCGAAAACGACCGCGCTCGTTTCGGCGGTTTTTACTCTTACGGTGATGATACAGGCGTTCCCGATCCATTGACTGGTGCCTTTACGTACCGGCAAAACGAGTGGGTAACGTTCAAAATTTGGGTCAAGTTAGGGAGTCAGGGCACCGGAACAGCGAATTCTCAGGTCAAGATATGGGCGGCTGAAGAAGGTGGCGAATGGGACCTGATTATCGATCGGAATGACCTGGATCTGGGTAATGGCCCAGCGCACAACACGCTTTGGTTGCTGCCGTACGACACGAGCAAAAGTGCAAACCAATCGCGTGAGGATACGTACACGCTCTATGACGAAGTCATTGTTTCGCTCAACGACATTGACACCCCTGTGAGAGATGGCGATGCTTCGCCAACAGTTCAGTTGAACGCAAGTTCAACCAGCGTGCTTTCCGGTGGTTCTGTTCAGCTTAACTGGAATTCCAGTAACGCAGATACCTGTACGGCTTCAGGCGACTGGCTTGGTAGCAAAGCAACCAGCGGCAGTGAGTCGGTGGGTCCTTTGGCCGCCAACAGTACGTTTGTCTTAAGTTGTACTAACGCTGCGGGAACGCGTAGCGATGAAGTAAATGTAACCATTGAACAAGCGGTTAGTTACACCATATCGCAGAGTTTTTCGGCCGATCACAATGAGATGTTGTTACTGGACGGGACTACAGTTTCCGGATCGATGTTCGCTTACTTAACCCCGGAAACAAACGTCGATGAAGTACATTTCTTCCTCGATGACCTGAGTGCATCTGGCACTGCACAACATATAGAAACTGTTGCGCCGTTCGATTTCATGTACAGCGGACTTCAAGGATCTCAAGGATTTTCTACGATTCAGCTGGCCAACGGGACGCACACGCTCACTGCCGAAATTATTCTTCAAAACGGCGACACCGAATTAGCCAGCGTTAGTTTCATTGTGTCCAACCAGATAATTGTACCGCCACCGACGGTAACGTTTTCGGCGGACCCGGTCAGCGTAGAGTTCAATGGCTTTACCACGCTCAGCTGGCAATCGTCTTCGGCCGATTCGTGTGTGGCCAGTGGCGACTGGTCCGGCGCGAGGCCGGTCAACGGCAGCGAGTCGATCGGTCCGTTGCAAAGCACGCAAACGTTTTTTTTGAGCTGCTCGGGGGCGGGAGGAACCGAGAGTAAGAGTGTGATTGTTCTTGTTGCGTCACCAGAGGCACCAGAACTTACTTTTAATGCGTCACCTGCTTCAATTGATTTTAATGGGTCAACAACGCTCGTCTGGAGTGCACAGAATGCGTCGACCTGTTCAGCCTCCGGCAACTGGTCTGGAAGCCGTAGTACGTCGGGTTCAGAAACGGTAGGCGGGCTTCAATCTGACGCCACCTTTATGCTGTCGTGTACGGGTCCAGGCGGCACAGTTCAACGCTCAGCGACGGTCACCGTTGCACCCATAGATCCACCGGTTGTAACTCTTAACGCCAACCCGAACACTATCGATTTTGACGCAGCTGCAACGCTGTCCTGGTCGTCGCAGAACGCTCAAAGTTGCGTGGCGTCAGACGGTTGGACCGGGGCGAGAAATACCAGTGGTTCGACAACTGTGGGTCCGCTGCAGACAACTACGACCTTTACGCTTGTTTGTTCAGGAGAGGGTGGCAGCGGGAACGCATCGACGACCGTTGCTGTTGGCGCCGCACCTGCTCCAACCTTAATCTTTAATGTCATACCAGATACAGTCGAGTTCAACGGTTTTGCAGTGGCAAACTGGAACACAACTAACGCAACATCGTGTACAGCGTCGGGCGACTGGAGCGGTACGCGTGGACCGTCTGGCTTACAATCTTTTGGGCAGCTGCAAAGTGACGTCAGTCTGACGCTAACCTGTCAGGGTCCAGGTGGAAGCGTAACCGATACCAAGGTCATCACAGTAAACGATGCCGCGTTGCCAGAAATCACAATGTCCATTTCACCGGGCGTAGTTGAGTTTAATGGCGCTGCACAAATTACGTGGAGCGTAAGCAACGCTGACAGCTGTGCCGCAAGCGGCGCCTGGAGTGGTAGTCGTAACCTGACAGGTCTTGAAACAGTGGGCCCGCTTCAGCAGGATCAAAGCTATACTTTAAGCTGCTCAGGTGTTGGTGGTGACGTTTCTGAAACTGTGAGCGTCGAGGTTACAGCTGCTGCACCTACGGTTGACTTGACCGCAGCGCCATTGTCTGTGGCGTTTGGCGAACAAACAAATTTGAGCTGGACTAGCGCACACGCGGACAGCTGTACCGCGAGTGGTGCATGGTCAGGTTCTGTAGGAACTACAGGGTTGTCGTTCGCAAGTGGCGCCTTGACCGCTAACAGTGCATTTACAATTACTTGTACTGGCGAGGGTGGCTCGATTTCCGATACGGTAAACGTGAGCGTAGCCGCGGCCGGTTCACCATCGGTGAGTTTTGTCGCAACGCCTACATCAGTTGTGGCCGGTGGTTCGACCACGCTCATTTGGACGTCGTCAAATACGGACTCTTGTACGGCCTCTGGCGACTGGTCGGGTACTTTAGCGACGTCGGGTAACCAGGCAGTTGGGCCACTCGATGTGGACAGTACCTTTGTGCTTAGCTGCGGCGGTGCAGGCGGCGACGCCAGCCAGACCTTAACCGTTCCAATTTTGCTTCCTTCAGCCACCGTGAGCATAGATGCAGCTCCGTCAACCGTCGACTACGATGGCACGACGGTGCTTACATGGAGCTCCGAGAACGCCAGTAGCTGCGAGGCCTTCGGAAGCTGGTCTGGAAGCAAGGCGCTCAACGGTTCGTTGTCCATCGACAATCTTACAAGTTCCAGTTCTTACGCTTTGTTTTGTGAAGGCGACGGTGGTTCTGGAAGCGACCTGGTCACCGTTAACGTTAACTCAGCTCCATTGCCGCAAGTAGCACTGGGCATCGATCAGAGCTCAGTCGACTACGGCGGCACCGTTACACTAACCTGGTCAACCCAGGACGCAGCAACCTGTGAAGCCTTTGGCGGATGGACTGGAGCACGTGGGCTTAGTGGCACTGAACTGGTAGGTCCTGTTACTGCTGACAGTGAATTTGTACTGGTTTGTTCCGGAGCCGGTGGTCAAGCTGATTCCACGGTATTAGTGGATGTTGTCATTGACACGCCGACGCTCGAACTAACGGCGTCTCCGACGCAAGTAGGCTTCGGCGGTAGTACAACGCTTAGCTGGAATTCGACCGGTGCAGACAGTTGCGAAGCGTTCGGTTCATGGGCCGGCGCCAAGGCAATATCCGGAACGGAGCAAATTACAGGGCTCGACAAAGACTCTAACTTCGTCATGCTGTGCAGTGGCCCTGGCGGCGAAGCCAATGAGACAGTGACCGTCGTAGTTGATGCGTCGCCTGCGCCTGTCATAGACTTCTTTGCGTCACCTGAGTCTGTGCAATTTGGCGGTTCGGTGACCCTAAGCTGGACGACTGAGAACGCAACAACTTGTGACGCATTCGGGGGCTGGTCTGGCGCACAAGGGACTGATGGCAGCTTTGTAATTACTGATTTGCAAAGCAGCACAAGCTTTACACTACTATGTACCGGGCCGGGTGGCGATCAAGTTGAAACACGCAATGTTGAAGTGAGCGATGCGCCTGCGCCTTCTATCAACTTTAACCTTGAGCCTGGATTCATTCGCTATGGCGGTTCTGCCATATTGACCTGGTCGGTTGAAAGTGCCGACAGTTGCGTGGCTTCAGGCGATTGGAGTGGCGACAAAACTCTAAACAACACAGAAACTATTGACAATTTGTTTAGTTCAGCAAGCTTTAGCCTGACTTGTTCTGGTTCTGGCGGCGGCGCCAGTGTGTCCGTCAGCGCCACTGTGGCTGCGCTGGCACAGATGGAGCTTCAGGATTTTGAGAGCACGGCTCTAAATACCGATCCCGTTGGCTGGTTCGATACGGGCGCGAATTTCTTGCAAAGCTCCAATCAGTCGGCGTTCAAAGTACAGTCGGTTGCAGGTTCCAACGCACTCGCACTAACGGCTGTCGAAGGAATCGATCTGCATTCGCACTACGTGCTCGATAACGCCTTTACTTGGCAGGACTACCGATTCTCCGGACGTATTCGTATTGATAACTACGAAGACAAGGCAGGTGTTACGTTCTTGTCGAACATGCCGATTAGCGGTCACTACTACCGTCTGGGTGTTAACGAGACAGGGTCAACGTTTGTACTTAGCAGTCATGGAACAGGTGATGCTGCCTGCGTAGGTGATCTGGATACAGGCGTGGAAGCTGAACCTGGCCACTGGTACCGGTTTGCGGTTGAGGCTAACAGTAGCGGCAGCTCTACCAATATTAAAGGTAGCGTATGGACCGACGATTCTCCGGAGCCAGAAGTCTGGCAAACTGAATGCAATGACGCAGGTGTTTTTCGTCTTGGTAAAGGTACTGTTGGTATTTGGGCCAGTATTCAGGGGCAAACAGCAGACGGTGCCTGGGACGAAATGCTGGTATCTCCATTAAGTGAACCACCTACTCTTCCGCCTACGCTATCTTTCTTTGCAGGCTCCACTACGGTGGCGAGCCAGTCAAGCACGACGCTCCATTGGGAGGCGGATAATGCAGACAGCTGTACCGCATCGGGCGACTGGACTGTACCCGGACCACGCGGCACGGTGAACTCTGAACAGACGGGTGCATTGACCGAAGACAGTACGTTTACACTTACTTGTTCAGGAGAAGGCGGGAGCGTAACTCAGTCGCTGGTAGTCACAATAGGAGATTCGGTAGCGCCGACAGTGGCCTTGTCGGCGGACCCTGTGAACCCGACGACTGGTGATACTGTAACCGTTAGCTGGAACGCAACAGATGCGGCGATTTGTACCGCAACGGGTGACTGGTTTGGTTCGCGAGCAGTTTCAGGTAGTCAGGAGTTCACCAACATTCAGACAGACCTTTCGCTTGGGCTTGAGTGTATTGGCATTGGCGGCACGGTTAGTGAAACTCTGGAAGTCATACTGGCCGATGTTATTCGTGATCCGGAGCTAGAGTTTTCGATTTTGCCAATGGCACTTGGCGTAGACGGTACTGCGGTTCTGGCCTGGCAGTCTGAAAATACGCTGTCGTGTGAGGCATCCGGTAGCTGGAGCGGCACCGTTAGCACGGGTGGCTTCCAATTGGTGGGTCCTGTAAGTGTTTCAGAAACCTATGTACTGACTTGTACTGGACGCGGCGGCGACGTTCAGGATGCTATTGAGATTTCCTATATCGATGGCGACGCCGATGGCATGCCGGATATTTGGGAAAGCGCATTCTTTGGTTCGCTGCAAAATAACGGTCAGGGAGACTCTGATGGCGACGGTTTAAGCGACCATGACGAGTACCTGGCGGGGACTAACCCTCTGAAAACTGACACAGATGGCGATGGCGAAAGTGATGGCTCCGAAGTCGAATTTGGCAGTAATCCTCGCGACCCTAACGACAATTTCAATAACTCCGCTCCATCAAAACCGGTGCTGGAAGATACTCCGAACGCCTCTTTGTCCGAACTCGTGCTTGATTCTACCAACGGCTATTCAGATCCCGATGGCAACCCTATTGGTTACTCTGAGTGGGAGATGGCTTTAGATGATCAATTTCTGTTGGTAGTGATGAATCGGTCCGTGATGGGTGGTACATCAATTACTGTACCCACGGGAGTGATGGATCCGGGTGAGACGTACTATGCGCGAACTCGTCACTTTGACGACACGGCAATTCCGTCTGCCTGGTCGGATGTTGTGGTGGTAACAGCGAACACGAGTTACCTTAACGATAGCGATGGCGACGGTATCAACGACGAGTATCAAGTGCCCGCAGGTGCTGATACCAACGCGAACGGTATAGCCGACGAACTCGAAGGGATTTGTAACCTCTACGACGCCCAAGGGCGCAACGTAATCGGTCTTGCGACCAACTCAGGAACGATGCGCTGTTACACCTCCGTGCCAAATTCGGCCATGAACCTGGACAAGTTGGGTAGCGATGTCGAGCTGCCAGTAGGTATGTTTACTTTCCGCATTGAAGACTTGATTGTGGATCAGGTATCACCGACCGAGGTCTTCGTGAGCATCTGGCTGCCAGAAAACTACGATCCGGCCAGCGGCTGGCAGAAATACGACGAAGCTACAGGCCAGTTGGTTGACTACTCAGACTACATCACCTACAACGATAATCGTGCAACACTGCGATTGGTAGACGGCGGTCTGGGTGACCAGGACGGTATCGTCAACGGCATCATTGTTGATCCAAGTGGACCTGTCGTACCTAAAGAGGGCGAAGTGCCGGCTCCTTTACCACCCCCGGCACCTCCGCCTGTACCACCGACGAATAGCCCTTCAGACGGAGGCGGCGGCGCTTTGAATTGGCTGCCACTGATGTTGATCGGTGGCGTCGCGGCAAGGCGGCGATATCGTAACCACTAACTAAAAAAGCCGGCTCTTGCAGCCGGCTTTTTTGATGGGTGGGCCCAACATAGACTGATCTTGGAAGTGCAGGTCCTCCTGCGATCTGACTGCCGTGAGCGAAGTGAATAACACATACGTGTTAAGTGCCGCACCGATGCATTCAGTGAAGGTAGCAGGGCGGTTGCCTGCTTGTTCATCTTTTACGTAGAGTTTCATGATGCTTCCCAGACCAGTATTGGCTGGAAAAGTTTCTTGTTGTTGTTTTGACAGCAGCCGTAACCATTGCGATTTACGCGGGCACACGAGATCCGAACCAACAGCCCAGGTTAACGACATCGATATCGGCGTGTCTTGTCGTTGCCGATTTCAATGGAGACGGACTGGCCGACACGCTGCAAATCCCGACGGATGGCGATTTTCCACCCGGGATCATTTTTGGTGAAATTCTTCAACAGCCAGACAACATACGCGGTATTTCGTGGTCGATCGGTCGAAACGACGACATCTGGGACCACAACCAGTATTTTCCGGTTACGGCCGATTTTAACGACGATCAATGATCCGATATTTTGATGCAAACAACGGGCGACGGACCTTCTGTCCTGTTCCACGCCAGTTTATCGGGATTGTTTGAACGTTCCACTGAGCGAATTTCCTCGGCGCACCTGGAAGCCAGTTGGTCAGCTGACCTGACCGAGATTACGACAGGAGACTTTAACGGCGACGGTCGAGCCGATCTGATCCTTCGCCCTCGAGGTGTGGTTGACGACGTTGTGGTGGGTTGGGCCGGCGAATCTGGAATGCTTGGCACTAGCGACACGGCCTTTAGAATTGTCGCTGACGCCCATGATTTGAATTGGAGTGCGGACGCATCCAATCTCCTGATCGGTAATTTTACCGGACAGGACAGTGATGGCGGTTACCGGCAGGACGTGCTGGTGAGAGTGTAGAGCGCTAAATTATGATCATACTTTTTCCCAAACTGCCGGTCATAAGATTGCGCAATAAATAAGCTGTATTCCCACGCTCCCGTCATAGCAATAAATCTCTTTACCCCTTTAAAATCGTACGCTGTCCCAGGCCCCAAACTGCCGTCGTACTTTTTTACGTGCTGTGTGTTGACGTCCCTGTGTGACGCCCATGGCAAAGGCCCTGCACATCGTGATAGATGCGCAGAGTGTGGCGGTGAGTTTTTCGGCGTATACTGACGCCGCGGCGTCAGTCAGCTTGCTGTTTAATCAGCGCTTCATGTGAGCGCCAATGTGGCTGCACCAGCACGTTGTTGACGTGACTGATGGTGACCCTTTTTTTGTTCTCCCGGCAGGCTTCGACCAGGCTGCCATAGCACAGATTCCGGCACGCTCTGAGTGTTGCCCTGAACCGAGCGCAGAATCAACTCAATGGCCTCCTCATCAAAGGTATTGACACCCAGTGTAGCGCGCTACATACGTCAGCGGTATTTTTGAGCGGAACATAAGCCGGTTAAATGTGCAAGGCGGTGTACCCATTAGAGCTTTCCGTCAATACATCATGGCGAACGGCGAACGTATTGCCACGTTGAGTGATGTTCGCTCAACGGGCAGTAATGATGGCGATAACGTGGACGATGCTAATGATAATTGTTCGGAAGTTGCCAACAATCTTCAACGCGACACCGATGGCGATGGTTTTGGCAATTGGTGTGATCCAGATTTGAACAACGATGGCCTGGTTAATTTCCTCGATGTCGCTCTGTTTAACCCTTTGTTCCTAACCAGTGACCCTG
>QIGP01000390.1 GCA_003228965.1 Gammaproteobacteria bacterium | reverse complement strand
GGCCTTTGGCGCCCGAAGAAGCCTTTAGCTTAAGCGCCTTGATGGTCGACGACTACACGTTGATGGTCAGGTGGGACGTCGAACCGGAACACTACCTCTACCGCGACAAATTGGGACTTACTGTTACTAGTGACCTTATTCAGTTGGGTAGCGTCAATTGGCCTACAGGTAAATCCGAATTCGACGAACACTTCGGTCAGGTAGAGATCTTTGAAACACCGACCGAGATTCGCATTCCGGTGTCTCGTGCCAGTCGCGAAGCCGGTTCGCTTGAGCTAATCGCAACGTATCAGGGGTGCTCGGAAGAATACGGCATATGCTATCCACCCGGCACCCGAACGCTGTTAGTCGCGGTCGACGAAGCATCTACTGTCGCCCAGGGACTGGCAAGCACAGGTTCCTTACAGGTTTCCGAGCAAGACAAACTCGCCCAGATGATCAAATCCGGGTCGCTACCTCTGGTTATAGCTACGTTCTTTGGTTTTGGTCTTCTACTTGCCTTTACGCCTTGTGTACTGCCCATGGTGCCAATTCTATCTGGCATCATCGCAGGGCAAAAAGGTGAACCGACCGCTCGGCGCAGCTTCATACTGTCCTTGGTTTACGTGCTTGCCATGGCACTGACCTATACGATCGCGGGTGTCATTGTCGCCATGTTAGGTCAAAACGTGCAGGCCATGTTCCAGAACCCCTATGTGCTCATCGGGTTCAGCCTGGTATTCGTAGCGCTGGCGCTGGCCATGTTCGACGTATGGCAATTCCAGGTGCCCGTTGCTCTGCAAAACAAGCTTAACGCCGCTGGCAGTGGTGGTGGCTACGCAGGTGTTGCCATCATGGGTACTCTGTCAGCGCTCATCGTCGGCCCCTGTGTCGCTGCACCTTTGGTAGCGGTACTGATTTTTATTGGCCAAAGCGGCGACGCCGTACGTGGCGGAATTACCTTGTTCGCTCTTTCCATGGGCATGGGTGCTCCACTACTGGTCTACGGCGCGACGGCCGGGCAGCTCATGCTAAAAGCAGGCGGATGGATGGAAGTGGTCAAACGCCTCTTCGGCATCATGCTGCTTGGTGTCGCCATTTGGTTACTCGCTCGCATCTTAAGCCCTCGCACCATTCTTGCACTATGGACTGCGTTGGCGTTAGGGGCGGCCTGGGCTTTTGGCTTGTTCGTGAAAAACAATTTGCTCGTATTCCGCGCCGCCGCAGTGGCGTCGCTGGTTTACGGCCTTGCCATGGGCGCAAGTGCCATCATGGGCGGCAACGATCCGCTTCACCTGACCCGGGGAACACCTTTTGGCGAGAAAGAGCTACATCTTGAATTTCGCAAGGTGGCCTCCGTTGAAGAACTGCAGCAGGCTGTGGCTGAATCGGCCGCAAACGGCAAAGCCACCATGCTCGATTTTTACGCCGACTGGTGTGTCGAATGCATCAAGATGGAAAAAGAAGCATTTAGCGACCCGGCTGTGCATGAAGCGCTTAGAGACACCGTAGTTCTTCAGGCCGACGTTACCAAGAACGACAATAATGATCAGGCCTTACTTAAACACTTCGGCATATACGGACCTCCCACCATTGCGTTTTTCGACAAGCAAGGCAATGAACGCAGGAATTTCCGCGTTGTGGGTTACATGGACCGCGAGAAATTTGCCGATCACGCCGCACGAGCGGTCGCCGATTAGGCCAGGCCCGACTACGGGTTTTGACAACTGGAAAATCATACATGTCCACCATGAAGCAAACGGCCACGGTCGCGGTGTTACTTGCAGGATCTCTATTGGCTGGTTACGTGGCCTATAACGCCAGTCTGCCCGAGCCGGTAGCGGCCACCACGCGGGTCGATTCAAACCAGCTTGAGTCACTTGAGCTCAGTGCTCCTGACGGCACTGTATACAGCATGGATACGTGGGCTGGCTTTCCGCAAATCGTCAACTTCTGGGCCACCTGGTGCGGCCCTTGTCGCGAAGAAATGCCCGTTCTCGTGCAAGTCCAGCAAGACTATGCCGACAAAGGGCTAGTGGTCATTGGCCTGTCGATGGACTATCCCGAAGACACGGAACTCGTACAGCAGTTCGCCGCCGAATTCGGAGTCGACTTCCCAATTCTGATGGCTTCCGACCACGGCAACACACTGGCGGCAAGCTACGGCGCCGAGTATTTTGCGTTGCCGATTAGTGTGTTTATCAAAGCCGATGGCACGGTCACCAAAATTCATACAGGCCTTCTAACCCAAGACCAGGCCGAATTTGAACTGAAGAAATTGTTCTAGCCCGAATGGCACTTACTTGGCGTTCAATCGTAACTGTGGGAGCACTTAAACATTAGTGCCATTCTGTTCTAGCCCAACTCTGCTAGACTACCCAGCTTGTTTATTCCGGGAAGTGCGCGACATGACTAAAGCCAACGAGTTGAAGAAAAACATGGTTGTTCGCTACAAGGACCGTGTTTGCGTTGTACGCAAAGTCGAGCAGCGCAGCCCGTCGTCCCGTGGCAGCAACACGCTCTATAAAACCAAGCTTCAGTGCGTGCAGTCCAAACAGAATTTTGACGAAACCTTCAAAGGTGACGACCAGCTGGGCGAAGTGGATTTTCTTAGACGCCAGTCTGCCTACTCATACTTTGACGGTGAACTGTATGTCTTCATGGATAGCGAAGACTACACGCAGCACTCACTAAACGCCGACGACCTTGAAGGCCAGCTTGGCTACCTAAGCGAAGGTCTTGAAGGTATTTACGTCATGCTGATCGACGGCACCGCTGTAGGCATTCAACTCCCACCTTCCGTTGACCTCGAAATAATCGAAACCGCGGCCGCACTCAAAGGCGGCACCGTCACCAAGCGCAACAAGCCGGCCACACTCGCTGGCGGCATAGAAGTACAGGTGCCTGAATACCTTGCGCAGGGCGAAGTCATCAAGGTCAACACTGAAACGGGTGAGTTTCTCTCGCGGGCTTAACTACCCGCCTGGTTCACCCCGTCTGATTAACTTTGGGAACTGGTTGGTCGGTCAAAGCATCACCAGGCTTCGCACCACCTCTTAACGGACTGCCCGGTCGACGCCGCTCAACAGACTCTGACGTTTCCAACGTATCCTCATTTGCCGCTACGCAGACTCTGGCCCGTGCAAACAGCGCCTCTACGCTCTCCAATTCGTTCGATCCAAACAGGCTGTCCACCAAAGTCTCTTACCGCATCACGTCGCTCTGTATGCCATTGCTCTTCGGCAGGAGTTGTTACATAACCCACGTGTTTCGGATCAAACTGGCGTCGCCCCACAAAGAACTTACGCTCGCGCTGTGCTGGCGGTACCAACATTTGGTAAAGCGATGGCACAGAACCGTTGTGAAAAAACGGAGGTGTTGCCCATACTATTGCGAGTTTTATTCAATGCACTGCACTTCGCGCCCTATTGATTTAATTCGTTCGCTGCTAATCGAAATGACGCTCTTGTCTGTAGCTCTTTCCAGCAAAGTCAGTGACATTCGAAAAGCGATTTTACTGGATCCGCTGACGGGCGTTGGCAACCGTCGACAAATGGACGAACTGCTACAACACGAATTTGATCGCGCCACTCGCTACAACTCGCCACTGGCCCTGCTGATTGCCGACATTGATAACTTTAAAGCCATCAACGACACGCACGGCCAGTCCAAAGGTGACGAAATTTTGCGCAAAGTGGCTAAGCAAATGTACGACAGCGTGCGTAAACTCGACACAGTATGCCGATACGGTGGTGAGGAATTTGCCGTCATCATGCCTAACACCGACACCGATGCTGCCGAGACGTTTTCGCAGCGACTACTTAAAGAAATTGAGGAAGGCGACTTTGACGGCATTAACGTCACCGTTAGCGCAGGACTGCGCAGCGTTGCGCAATACGATTTCGTCACGCCTAACGAGTTTTTCGATGCGGCCGACCTTGCCCTTTATCGAGCAAAACAAAACGGCCGAAACCAGGTAGTTATATACTCTCCTCGCAAACGGTAAACTCTGTCGCAACATCGGCGGATCTCCACTTTTTATTGGCACTTGAGGGAATACGCATATGAGCGCCGATCTTCTGTTTGAACTTAGTAAGATGTTCTATACTTTTCTATTTCTTAACCTGGAGAGCTAGCTTGGCTCAAGAACCTTCCGCCACTGGCGATATCACCACACAATCCAATCGCATGATTCGGTTTCTTAAGGTCGTCGAAGCCCTTGGCAATGCGCTGCCTCACCCGGTCACTTTGTTCGCCTTGTTCGCGGTGGGCGTCGTAGTGCTTAGCGGTATTATGGGGTGGTTCGATGTATCAGTTGTCGACCCACGCCCTCTCGGTGCAAAAGGTCGTGCGGACAACGGTCTCATCGAAGTCGTTAGCCTTCTCAATGCGGATGGCTTCCGCAAAATTGTGCTTAATCTGGTAACGAACTTCACAAGCTTTGTACCGCTTGGCACCGTACTCGTTGCATTACTGGGTGTTGGCGTGGCTGAACGCTCCGGGCTTTTGACAGCGATTATTCGTTCTATCGTACTCAACGCCAGCCCAAAGACTGTTACCGTGGCCATCGTGTTCGCCGGCATCATTTCCAATACAGCGTCCGAAATGGGCTACGTGGTTCTCATACCACTCGCCGCCATTGTATACATGTCTCTTGGCCGTCACCCACTTGCAGGGCTTGCCGCCGCGTTTGCTGGAGTCTCAGGTGGCTACAGCGCCAACCTGTTGTTAGGCACCGTGGATCCACTGCTAGCCGGCATTACCGAAGAAGCTGCACGACTTATCGACCCTGACTACGCCGTAGACGCCAGCGCCAACTGGTTTTTCATGATTGGCAGCACGTTTCTGATTACCCTTGTAGCGAGCTTCGTAAGCCTGAAAATCGTCGAGCCCTCCCTGGGTCCTTATGACCCCTCGAAGGCAGAACTTAGTGAGGATGACAGTAAGCGCCTCGAACCACTCAACGCACAAGAATCCAAAGCACTCAAAGCTGCAGGGCTAGCGGCGCTACTGTTAGTCATTGGCGTTGCGCTACTCGTAGTACCTGAAGGCGCCGTTTTGCGTAACCCTGAAACCGGACTCGTCAAAGGGTCACCGTTCCTGAAAGGCATTGTTGCCCTTATCTTCGTCTTCTTCCTGGTACCAGGCGTTGTGTACGGTCGCCTCACCGGCACCATGCGGTCCGACCGCGACGTCATTGACGCGATGGCCCACGCTATGAGTACGTTGGGCCTTTATATCGTTCTGGTATTTTTCGCCGCGCAGTTCGTGAAATACTTTGCATGGACAAACCTCGGCGCCGTTACCGCTGTCACCGGAGCCACGTTTTTGCAAAACATTGGACTAACCGGGCCAATGTTATTCATGTTCTTTATTCTGATTTGCGGCTTTATTAACCTGATGCTCGGCTCAGCCTCGGCTCAGTGGGCAGTTACAGCACCTATTTTTGTGCCCATGCTCATGCTCATAGGCTACTCGCCAGAAGTTATTCAGGCGGCCTATCGTATTGGCGATTCGAGCACCAACATCATCACGCCGATGATGAGCTATTTCGGTCTGATCATGGCCTTCGCAGCCAGGTATGTGCCAAAAGCCGGCATTGGAACACTCATCGCCATGATGCTGCCCTACTCGGTCGCGTTCCTGGTGTTGTGGAGCTCGTTCTTCTTCGTCTGGGTGTTTTTGCTCGGATTGCCAGTCGGACCTTCGACGCCCACCTACTACACCCCAGGTTAGTCTACTACGGCCAAGTTAAAGCTTAATGACAAGGAGAACGTTTTGAGAGTTTTAATTATCCTGTGTGCCGTGCTGGCACTCGGCGTTTCGGCGTACGCCGACCAACGATTCGAGTTTGCAAACTTTGAAATTCCACCAAGCGGACGCATTGTTCTGCCGGTCGCGGAAGGCACTGCACTTCAAGGTATTGCGGCAACTATTGACAAGCGCGCCGGCGGCGCACTTACTTTAGCCGCTAAAGAAGCCTCGTTTACAGGGGAAAAAGATTCAACGCTGACCCTGTACGGCGTTGCGCCTTACAGTCGCATTGACCTGATCGGTGTAGGAGACGCCAGCATAAACCGGGTCGTGGCCGAAAACTTTGGCGGCCACGCATCAACCCTGCTCGGCACAACCGAGGGTGGCACGGTTCAGGTGTTGTGGCCTGATGAAAACGTCGACTCAGAAGCCACCGCCGCACGTGTCGCATTCGGGTATCGCCTGGCAAACTACAAGTTTGACCGTCACCAGAAAAGCAAAATCAACCGCGACGCTCTGCCCGTTGTTCGACTGTTAAGCAACGACAACTCGGGCAACCAATTTGAATCTGATCTTACGTTTGTTGCCGACGGCGTATACCTTGCCAGAGACATGAGCTCGGAACCTGCCAACATCATCTACCCTCAATCGTTTGTTGATCGGGTAAAAAATCAGTTCAAGGGTCTGAAGAACGTACGCATTCGGGTGCTCGACGAAAAAGACTTGCAACGATTAAAAATGGGCGCGCACTGGGGCGTGGGTAAAGGCTCCTCGCGACCACCGCGTCTACTCATCATCGAATACATGGCTGGCGGCAATCAACCCAACGTGGTCTTGGCCGGCAAAGGCATTACCTTCGACACGGGCGGCATTTCGCTCAAAAAGAACGACGGCATGTGGATGATGAAAGGCGACCTGGGTGGCGCCGCCGTAGTAACAGGCACGGTGCTCGCGGCCGCCCGACGCGGCGCACCGGTTAACGTGATAGCGCTTGCAGCTCTTGCCGAAAACATGCCGTCTGGTACGGCCATTCGACCAGGCGACGTACTGACTTCGATGTCAGGCCTTACGATCGAAATTAGCTCTACGGACGCTGAAGGCCGTTTGGTCCTTGCCGACGCCGTTCACTACGGACAGGTAACGTATAAGCCTGGCGTGCTGATTGATGTGGCCACATTGACAGGTTCTGTAGGACGCGCACTGGGTGACGAGTACGCCGGGATTTTCGGACGGCACGACGGTCTTATTGAGCAACTCACCGCCGCTTCACAGGCCGCGGGTGAAAACGTGTGGCGGCTACCGCTGGACGACACGCACTTCAAACAAATCGAAGCCAAGTACGCCGACGTAGTTAACGGCGGAGTCGGTAACCCAGGTGCCAGCGTCGGTGCCGCCTTCATTGGTTCGTTTGTCGACGAAAATCAGGTCTGGGCTCACTTTGACATTGCGGGTGTCGATTACCTTGAAGAACCACAGCCTACGGTGCCGAAAGGCTATTCAGGTTGGGGAGTGCGTACGCTCGACGAGTATTTGCGCCAGTACCATCAGAACTAACAGGAAAATTTAAGTGATACTTCAGTGATCTTTGAGAAAATAGAAAGAATCGACGTGTCATAACCAGCCGCTCAGGACAAACCGTAAAAATCAATATGAATTGAGCCAGGGTGCATCATGAAACGCCAAACCTGCATCATACGATTGCTTTATCCCTGCAATCATCTTCTCGATGTTGGCGTTGTTGGGCCGTAGCATCCGGGCGGCTTCGAATGCTGCTAAGGCCTCTGACATGTCATCTTGTCCGAGACGGGCATGACCCAGATTCTCAAAAACGTCAAAGGACTGGGGATTTCTTCGCGTGATTTCTTCAAAGACTGAAAGTGCGTGTTGAGACTCGCTAACATCCAGAAGCTTATACGCGAATGATGTCATTACCTCTTCGGCATTAACATCCATCTGATTTTCTTCCGTCCGGTTATAGAGCGTAGCTATATCAAGGATTCCGTCTTTAAGAAAGGCGTGCTGATACATGCGTGCCAACGCCACGGGTTTGTTTTCAAGTGCAGAAACCACCATGCCTGCGACGTGATTAACAGAAGATGGCTGTGCCGTTTTGTATCACAGCTACCGCCAAGCCAGGGACGCCGTTCAGATGTACAAGCTCTTCGACATACGTGTTGATCTTTACCGTCAGAGGCTGCGGCCGATCGTTCACTTGACCAGCACAAGACACCAACAGGGTGGCCGTGAGAACCACCATCACGCGTGATACGGGTAATGCGATCAAATTAGACATAGAGAGCTCCCTGCATATGAACGAATTGCATGTATTTGAATTGATTGTGAAAGGGTGATACCTCCGCACCAAAAGGTTAGGGCAAGGTTTCGCCCGAGCTTTTGGCCAAATCTATTTGGTTTTCTCGATATAAATACTGCCCTGTAGGCCTTTCATTCGAACTATCGGGCCGCCGCCATTAATGTTGGCAATAATTACACTCTCAATTCGAATTACTGAACCCCTCGAGTCGTCCTTGCGTTTCACAACGGGTTTATTCGGCTCAACTTCGACCTCAAAATCCGAATATATTTTCCCTGAATTAGTATCCAGATGGAGCTTTACGCCAGCCTTCGCAGGTAGGCCCAAACGCAAGTCGCCGTTAATGGTTTCAAACGACGTAGCGTTCTCAGCGTCAATACGATCGAAACTCACTGTGATGTCTTTATTCACGGATTCCGCAATCACCGACCCGGAAATATTCGTCGCCGTGATCGGACCGTTGACGTTCGATAGCTTCAAATTGCCTTCAATGTTGCTGACAATAATCTCACTATCGTTAATCGTTCGAAGCTCCAGGTTTGCCTTCCGTGGAATTCGGGCAAGCACGCTGATCTTGTTGTTACGCCAATCCGTGTTGAACGATATTTCATTATCCTCCTCTTCTATTTCAAGAAAATAAGAGCCGCCTTTCAAAATCTGTGTTCCTGACGGGGTTACTATTCTTCGTTTGCCATCGGCGACCAGCACTTCGAACTGCGCATCGTCGCGATTTTCGCCAATCACTTCGATACGTGCTGACTGGACTTCAATAGACAAACTGATGGGCTCACCAGGTCGCGAGATGGGTACAGTGACAATTTGCGGACTCTGCTGAGCCAGCGCTGGGGCGGCAATACTGAACAGAGTCAGCACCAAGGCCATTTTTCGAGTTAGCGTATTCATGAAAAACTCCATTACTGATTTCTTTTAATTCGGACATCGCCGTTCATTGAGGCGATGGAATAAACAGGGCCGTTGGCACCAATACTGAAGCCTGACTTCTTTTTGATTAAGTATTTTTGCCGACCGTCTTTGGTGACCCGCTCTACTTTGGCAGGAAGCGCAAACGGCTCAATCGGGAGTTCGGAGGAAACCTCTCCGTTAAAAAGGTCAACAGAAACGTTCAAATTTGCGTTGCTCGGCATCGTCAAATTAACGTCACCATTGACCGTATTGAACTTGCAATCAGTGGTAGGTGCTTTCGAATACGTAACATTGATAGGCCCATTAACTGTACTGATGTCCTCGCAATTAGCCATGCCGCCAATGGTCACCGGTCCGTTCACATTGCTCGCACTTACACCTCCAGTGACACCGCTCACATCAATCTCTCCATCGTTAACAGTACTCACATCAATAACAGCATTGGCAGGAACCAAAATTTCGAACTGGTAGTTGACGCGACAGCTTCTACACTGATCCGTTTGGTTCCAGCGCTGGTCCGGGTTACCCACTCTCATCGACACGCCATCGGACGTTGCGTCAATGTTGAGCCTGATTATTTCTTGCGAACGCTCAAACAATTTTTGGTTGGGTGCCGAGCGTACCTCTTTGACCGAAACAACAATTTCATCACTCGAGCCAGGACGTACCCGTACATCGCCCCATATATTGCTGATCTCAAGCTGCGGCGCGTCGGACGCTACTGCATAGGTTTTTGACCACGTCTTGTTTTCTTTGACGATAGAATCCGCTTCGACGGCGGCCGCTGAGCCCAGAACCAAAGCAAACGTCACGGTGTTTAAGTGCCAAGTCTTCATGCTATATCCTCTCGAGAGTTGTTAGTACGTGCCGCTGAAGATCGGGATAGAGCTGTTCGTCAGTGGCAAGTGTTAGTAATTGATCAATTTGCTCGTCGCTACCGTTTCGCAGTACAACGTCAATAAGAGCCAGCTGCACGAGCGGCGATTCTGTATTGCCCAGCATGTTCATTAACTGAGCGCCGACAGCCGGAGAACTTAATTGCGAACCGAGTGATTCGACAGCGGCTGATCGAATCGAATTGACCCGATCGCTTGCGGCAAGCTGAAGGAGCTTGCTGGCGATGGCCGCGTCGTCTTGCACCAGATGGGCCGCGTCGATAACGCCCCTCAGTCGCTTACCCGGCTGTTCGTTTTGCAGTCGGTCAAGCACCAAACTGCGGTGGAGTAGCGACACGTTCTGTTCAAGCGCTTCCAGCCGTCCAGTATCGGCACTCGTCGCCGGGTCTAAGTGACCCGCTCCCACGCCTGCACCAACACCAACCAGCACACAGGCGGCGGCTGTGAGCCAGCCGGCGTTACCGCTAAAGCCAAGAACGTTGCGCAATTTGGCCACTACGCCTGGCTTACTGGCTTGCTCCAGGTTTTTATAGAACTCTTGACGCAGGCGGGCTGACGGTTGTTCGAACTCAGCCTCACCAAGCGTTTTCCACAACTGGGTTTCAGCGTCGCCACTACCCTCAAGTAGCTCGGGAAATTTGGAATCAGTCATCGACAGGTGCTCCGTGGAGTCTGGTATAGGTGGAATTTAGTAGCGCCATGGCTCTGTGCATACGCACTCGTGCCGTGCCTTCGTTGCAGGCGAGTGCTTGCCCGAGTTCGGCGTAGTTGTCGAATTCGAAACGACCCAGCCAGATAACTTCCTGTACAGCCGCCGGCAACTGCGCAAGCACATGAAGCACCTGCTGCATTTTCTGCGAACCTGCAGCAACCTGTTCGGCTGACACAGGATTGTTCAGGTTTTCGTCTTCACCAGCAAGGTGGAGAGGCAGATTGTTTTGTCGCTTTACTTTACGCAAATGATCGAGCGTTACGTTGCGTGCGATATTGAACATCCACGCTTTGAAACTACCGTCATTGCGAAAGACCTTGGCATTCTTGAGAAGCTTCAGGAAGACGTCCTGAACAAGATCCTCGCTCAGTGCTCGTTGCCGAGTCATTGTTAAACAAAACTGATAGACGCCGCGGTGATGCCGTTCAAACAGAGTAGCCAGACACGATGAGTCGCCATTGGCCACCCATAGGATCAACTGTTCGTCGGTTACAGCTCGCAAGGCCCTGATCCTTTCTTGATTTCAACCTTCACCGTTAAATACGTACAAGTGTACGCGGCGCCATCGACAGGTTTGGAACAATCCAGAAGATGGATAGCCTCATTATGACTACATGAAGGATAAACGTCGCCTGGCAAGTCGCCAGGCCTCCCCGAGACAGAATTGGCCGCTACAAGCGTCGCCAACACTACTTTGGCCCCTCGCTTGATCATCACAAATGCTCACAAATCGTCTTCATAGTAGTAAAGACGCGTTACTGTGCGAAGCGTTACAGGATTTTTTAGCAGTCGGTCGACGAGAGCCGAATCGACGACGTTGAGAGATTGCCGCGCCGTTTGGGCTAGCAATGACATCGGTTTATTTTGGCGTCATTGCGAGGAACGCAGCGACGTGGCAATCTCCAACAGGTTAGTGAGGCGCCAGCCTAAGTGCGTTCTCGACAATGGTAAGAGATTGCCGCGCCGTTTGGGCTAGCAATGACGTTAGTAGGTTTCAGGCTCACGTTGACACTTAAACATTCCCGGATAATAATCGTGACGAACGACCACATCAGGAAAGCCCATTCAATGAATCCTGGGAAGACGATCAAAGTCACCTGGCCACTCAGGCCGTCATGCTGACGCTACTGGCCGAGGCTCTGTAACTTCCTAGTGCGAACATTACGGGCCTGAATGCGGGCGCTAGCGCCACCCTTCACTAAGCACCCTCTCAACATCGAAGCAACTACTTGATCTGTCGAGGTTCAGGAGTCTCCTGCACAGTTAATTTTTGAAACTTCGTCAAAATCCTGTAATATCCTGTGAACTCCGTCGAAACAGTAAATTCGGCGGTTAAAGCGTTTTTACTTAATGGCGTGGGCACGGTCTGTAGTCCTTTAGACTCACGTTAAATGGGCTGTCGCAGGACTTTGTCTCTTTTTGAAGCAGTAGTAAGCGGGTTCGCTGAACCTCGCATAACCTGGCCAGTTCTCTTTAAACCCTATTCATTTAACGCGTCGATTCGTCGTCGCTTAGAAAAAAGGTCTTTAACATGGACATTCGAAAAGTCAAAAAACTGATCGAAATGCTGGAAGCCTCGGGCATACACGAAATCGAAATCACCGAAGGCGAGGAATCCGTTCGCATATCCAGACAGTCATCACTTGACGCGCCGGTTCGCTACGAGTCCGTCCTGCCCACCGCGGTGGCCGCCGCACCTTTGGTTAATACGACCGAAGAAGCCGCCAAAATGACTGAACCCACAGGACACGTCGTTAAGTCGCCGATGGTAGGCACGTTTTTTTCTGCGCCAACGCCTAACGCAAGCTCGTTCGCACCGATAGGCACGACCGTCAGTTCCGGCCAGACACTGTGCATCATTGAAGCGATGAAAATGATGAATCAAATCGAGTCGGACGTGTCCGGCACGGTGAAAGAAATTCTCGTAGCCAACGGCGAACCCGTCGAATTTGGTCAACCTCTGTTTGTGATTGAGTAAGGTCCGCTATGTTGGATAAAGTACTAATCGCCAACCGTGGCGAAATCGCCTTGCGTATATTGCGAGCCTGTAGAGAACTCGGCATTGCTACCGTCGCCGTACACTCCACCGAAGACCGCAACCTGTCACACGTACTTCTCGCCGACGAGTCTGTGTGCATAGGCCCTCCACAGCCTGCCGAAAGCTATTTGAACATGCCGGCCATTATAAGCGCGGCCGAAGTTACCGATGCTGTGGGCATCCACCCGGGCTACGGCTTCCTGTCCGAGAACGCCGACTTCGCCGAACGCGTCGAACAATCGGGCTTCACGTTCATTGGCCCGCGCGCCGAAACCATCCGCATCATGGGCGACAAAGTCTCGGCCATTAAAACCATGAAAAAAGCCGGCATTCCCTGCGTACCAGGTTCCGACGGCCCTATTGGTCACGACAACGAGAAGAACCTCGAAATCGCCGAACGCATTGGTTTTCCAGTCATGGTTAAAGCGTCTGGCGGCGGCGGCGGTCGCGGCATGCGCGTCGTAAAGAGCGCCAAAGATCTCGAAGCAGCCGTAAACCTTACCCGTAAAGAAGCAGCCGCCGCATTTGGTAACGACGCGCTGTACATGGAACGCTTCATGCCCCACCCGCGTCACATCGAAATTCAGGTTCTGGCCGACGAACACGGCAACGCTATTCACCTCGGCGAGCGCGACTGTTCAACTCAGCGTCGACATCAGAAAGTCATCGAAGAGGCACCAGCACCCGGCATAACGGACAAACAGCGCGAAGATATTGGCCGCATATGTATAGACGCCTGCCTGGCGATTGATTATCGCGGCGCTGGTACATTCGAGTTTCTGTATCAGGACGGCGAGTTCTTCTTCATCGAAATGAACACGCGCGTTCAGGTTGAACACCCCGTTACAGAAGAAATTACGGGCATCGACATTGTTAAAGAACAGCTGCGCATTGCTTCCGGCTTGCCGTTGTCGTTCACGCAAAAAGAAGTCGTCATATCGGGGCACGCTATTGAATGCCGACTGAACGCAGAAGACCCTGAGTCGTTGCTGCCACAACCTGGACTTGTAACCCAGTGGCACGCACCGGGCGGACCGGGAGTACGTGTAGACTCACATCTTTATAGTGGCTACAAAGTACCGCCTTACTACGACTCCATGATTGGTAAAATTATTTGTTACGGACGCACTCGCGAAGTGGCGTTAGCCCGCATGCGTAATGCACTGGCAGAGGTTGTGGTCGAAGGCATTAAAACGAACGTACCGCTGCTTGACGATATTTGCCGCGATCCGCTGTTCGTTCGTGGTGAAAACGATATTCACTTTTTAACCAAGAAACTTGGTCTGTAGCTAAAGAATATCGAAACCTGCTGTCCTGGACGTTGGAATGAGCGTTATGAGTCAATTTTTCGTCGACCTGTGGAACGACTACGGACCGTTCGAGTTAGCCGTGTTTGCTCTCTTTTGCGGGTTAGGTCTGCGGATGCTGTACACAAGACTCAACGCCCGGACGAAGTCTACTGGCTCAAAGTGAACTGGCTAGAACTCATCGTCGAAATCGACGCCACTGACAGCGAAGCGCTTGAGGACCTGCTGCTTGAACAGGGCGCCCAGGCGCTAACCCTCAACGACGCGGGCGACCAACCGGTGCTTGAACCATTACCTGGCGAGACTCCAGTCTGGCCATATTTGCGCTTAACGGCTCTGTTTGCTGAAGACGTTGACCAAAGCAACATCGAAACCGTTATCAAGGATCAATTGTCTTCGTTGTTTTGCCAGTGGCGACAACTTAAAGACCGGCAGTGGGAACGGGTTTGGCTGACACGGTTTAAACCCAAACAGTTTGGTAAGCGCTTGTGGGTAGTTCCCTCCGGCTCCGAACCCAGAGGCGGCGACGCTGTTTCTCTTTTACTCGATCCAGGCCTGGCCTTTGGAACGGGTGACCACGCCACCACCGACCTGTGTTTACGCTGGCTCGACTCGGCACCCGTTACGGGCAAACGCGTGCTTGATTACGGACACGGCTCTGGCATCTTAAGCATCGCGGCGCACAAACTGGGGGCAACCGATGTACTTGGAATCGATATCGATCCGCAGGCAGTCATTGCAGGTGAGGATAACGCGGCGCGCAACTCGGTCACACACAACATGCGCTTCATTACGCACGACGTCGATGAGACATTCGACCTGGTCGTCGCTAATATTTTGGCTAAACCACTCATGAATATGGCTCGTCGAATTTGCGCCTACCTGACCCCTAACGGACCCATTGCATTATCCGGGCTGTTAAAAGAGCAGGCCGACGAGGTAAGGCACGCATACTCTCCCTGGATCGATTGGCGCGAATCTCACGAGCTCGAAGACTGGGCGTTAGTATCCGGCGTGCGTAACACCCGGTTGGCAGAGTAAACTTCAACCATGTACACACAGTGTCCTGAATGCTCTTCTGTTTTTGAGATCAGCCCCGGGCATCTTGGCGCTGCAGGCGGCATGGTGCAGTGTGGCGTGTGCAACACAACTTTCAACGCGCTTCGAAGACTCACCGAAAAGCCCCCTGAAACGGCAACGCCTGAGCTGGATGGCACCGACGCTCCTCTGGTATCCAAAGGCAAAACCTCAACCGAGGTTGAAAGCGAGCCACAAGTACAAGCTGACATGGCCGACGAGGACGCATCATTCGACGACCACCCTGCCGACAATAACGAAGCGCCGCAAAGCCGCACGATCGACGACGAACCGGCCCTCGCGGCGGATGAATTTAACCTCAGCGATGATGACGATTCGACTGAAGATACTGGCCACAACGATGACACCGTGGCTATCGAAGACAGCGCGACAGACGAATTGGCGGAGACGGATCAAGAAGCTACGGACCCGCAAGAGGCAGATGCGGAGCAAGCTAATAGTAACAATCAAAACACCGCCGAATCTGAGCTCGACGTAACATCCGAGGAAGTCGAGGCGACCGATGTGGAAGCCTCAGATGATGGTGACCATTCAGATCTGGGTGAAAATGAAGCCCTCGTAGAAGCCGAACTCGATGACTCGACTACAGGCGAAGACGGCACCTCCGAAATTGACGATTCCGACGTCGATGCCGCCGAGGAAGAGCTCAACGAGCTACTCGAAGATTTGGGCGAAGACGATGAGTCAGTCAGCATAAATCCGGACGATCTTTTCAGCACCAGCCAAATTCTTGACGAATGGGATATTGAAGAGGGCGAGCACGACCTTGAGGCCATTTTAGCCGACGAAACGCTGCTTGAAGAGGAAGAGTCGGACACCGATAGCGATACCTTGGACGATGATCACGATGCCAACGAATCGAGTTCTTCTGAAGCTGAAGAACTCGAAGACCTGGACGAACTTGAAGATCTTGAACAATTTGACCAACTCGAAGATCTGAAGGATTTGGAAGATCTCGACGAACTTGTTGAATTTGACCAAGAAGACCTTGATGACCAGAAACTGATTGACGTCGATCAGAACGACAATGACGCGGATGACCAATACTCCGGTGACAAGGAATCTGACCTCGACGAAAATGACGACGACCGTGACGACGGCCCTGTCGATGACGATGAAAATAAGGATGCCGAATCGCAAGACGGCGACGAACACGAATCCCCGAACGACGAACAGGACATGGAAACAGATGAGTCCGACGAAGAAGTGGAGCGGGCAGACAGCGACGACAAGAATGACGAGGGCGACGAAACCGACGCGCCCTCAGATAGCGATGAAGAGAACGAAACTGATGGAGTCGCGACGGATGGCGAAGCCGATGCTGAGGTCGAAGAGCCTGTAGAAACAAAGCCCGACTCAAGCGCAGTTCTCACCGAGGGTGTGAATGGTCAATTCGACGACGACTATAACGACGCAGAAGACCTTAAAGATCTCGGCCACTATTTGTCGCCTAAGAAATCTCTGGCGCGACGCCTTGGAGAAGGTTCGATTGCGGTCCTTCTTGCAGCTCTCTTAGCCGGACAGTATGTTCATCACAATAGAACCGAATTAGCTACCCATCCCGAATTCGGCAAGCATGTACGAAACGCCTACAGTGCGCTTGGCAAAGACCTTCGGGTCAACTGGAAAGTCACCGACTATCGAGTGGCGCGCCACACCATTGTGCCCAACGACGACAATGCGGACATGCTCATGGCCCGCGCCACCGTCGTTAACAACTCGGGCTTTGAGCGCCCTCTGCCGCTGATTCGACTGCAGCTGCAAAACCGCTGGGGCGACTCGATCTATGGTCGTGTGTTTACACCTGGCGAATACCTGGACGGCACCGCCCCAAACACATTGGCAGGTAACGGCAAGCTGGAAGTCAGCCTGGACCTTGTTCATCCGGCTCCGGACGAAGAAATTGGCTATAGCTTCGACGTCTGCCTGGACACACCTGCCGGCCCAGACTGCGGAACTCCTCAAGTATTCACAGAATAACCCCGATTTCAGGGTCTTTTCTCTACTTCCAATGACCATATCAGGCTATGATTGCTGCCTTTTTAAGCAATCCACATAGTCCCATGCGCATCGGTCCCTACACGTTCGACAACTCGCTCGCCCTGGCCCCAATGGCTGGCGTGACGGATCTGCCGTTTCGCAAGCTTTGTCGCAAGCTGGGCGCGGGAATGGCCGCCTCCGAAATGATCACCAGTGATACCAGGTTGTGGAACACGCGCAAGACGCGACACCGCCTCGATCACAGTAACGAACCGGAACCTCGCATTGTACAAATCGCTGGCGGCGATCCAGACATGATGGCCAACGCTGCCCGCATGAATGTTGAACGCGGCGCTCAAATTATCGATCTCAATCTTGGCTGTCCCGCTAAAAAAGTGTGCAAGAAAGCCGCGGGTTCGGCGCTGCTAAAAGACGAGCCATTAGTGCGCGCCATTTTGGAAGCAGCCGTCGATGCGGTAGACGTTCCTGTCACATTAAAAATGCGCACAGGCTGGTCGCCTGAACGTCGCAACGGCGTCGCCATTGCACGCATTGCCGAAGACGCCGGTATTCAGGCCCTGGCAGTACACGGTCGTACTCGCGAATGTAAATTCAAAGGCGACGCCGAATTCGACACAATTCGCGACATAGTGAACGAGGTCGATATACCTGTTTTGGCCAACGGCGATATCAAATGTGCGGAATCTGCGCGCGCAGCTATGGCGTACACGGGCGCGGCCGGCGTCATGATCGGCAGAGCCGCCCAGGGACAACCATGGATTTTTCAACAAATTCTTAATGACTTGTCCGAAGATAGGGCAAATTTTTCCTCAATCTCGGCCGACATCGGCTTCGTCCGTGATATTATGCTGACCCATCTAGCCAACCTATATGGCTTCTATGGGGATGCCTGCGGTGTCAGAATTGCACGTAAACATCTGACCTGGTATCTGCAGAACCGACCGCTTTGCGAACCTTACTTGCACGACCTGGTTCGTTGCGACAGTTCAGCTGAACAAACAAAACTTGTCGCCCGGTATTTTTCTGTACTCATCACACAGAACACCGTAGCGGCGTGAACAAAAATCAATAACGAATGGGGCGGTTGTTTTAAATGACCAAGAAAAATATTGCTGGCGTAAATTCGTCTGACCTGGGAGGCTCACGACCTTTGCGCGACTCCGCCGAAGAAGCCTTTAGCGCTTACTTCGGTTCGCTGAATGGAACCGCACCCGTAGAGTTTTATCAAACTGTTATGGAAGAAGTGGAACAACCTTTGTTCCGCGCCGTAATGTCTTATACCCGGGGCAACCAGTCACGCGCTGCCAGTATTCTTGGCATTAACCGTGGCACGTTGCGTAAGAAATTAAAAACGTACGGCATGATGGGTTAGCCCAAAAGGTTTAGCATGACTGGCAATAGTAAAGCACTGATCAGCGTTTCCGATAAATCCTGTATTTTCGAGCTGGCTCAAGGGCTTATCGCCGCCGGCATCGACATCATTTCCACCGGAGGCACGGCCAAACTACTGCGCGAAAGTGGCTTGGACGTTGCTAGTGTGTCCGACGTAACCGGCTTTCCAGAGATTATGGATGGCCGCGTTAAAACATTGCACCCGCGTATTCATGGCGGCTTGCTAGGTCGTCGCGGAACCGACAACGACGTAATGACTGAACACGGTATTGCCGAAATCGATTACCTAATTGTTAACCTGTATCCCTTCCGCGAAACCGTTGCCAATCCCGACTGCTCCTTTGCCGAGGCGATTGAAAACATCGACATCGGTGGACCAGCCATGATTCGTGCTGCGGCAAAAAACCATCAAGACGTAGTCGTTATTACTGACTCCAACGACTACTCGGGACTGCTTGCACGCCTGGGTCGTGGCGACGGCATCGACGCCGATTTTCGCAAAGCCATGGCGACCAAGGCCTTTCGTCACGTGGCAAGTTACGACGGCGCCATCGCGGCTTACCTTGAAGGCGCTACCGACGACGTGGATGTTGACCATAGCGTTTTCGCTGCCAACATCAGTATGAACTACTCCAAGAAGCTCGATTTGCGCTACGGCGAAAACCCGCACCAGCGCGCGGCTTTTTACGTAGACCCCGATATCACCGACGCGTCCATTTCAAGCGCAGAACAAATTCAGGGCAAAGAACTGTCATACAACAACATCGCCGACGGCGACGCGGCTCTGGAGTGTGTTAAACAATTTGACGAACCGACATGTGTCATTGTTAAACACGCCAACCCGTGCGGTGTTGCTCGCGACGAAAATATTCTGGAAGCCTACAAGCGTGCGTACAGCACCGACTCCACTTCAGCGTTTGGCGGCATCATTGCCTTCAACAGACCACTAGACGGCGAAACCACAGAAGCCATTCTCAACCGCCAGTTTGTTGAAGTGATTCTCGCGCCGGAAATTAGCCCTGAAGCACTCGATCTTTTGGCTGAAAAACCCAAACTTCGAGTACTGAAGACTGGCTGGTGGAGCACAGACGCCGCTCCGCACAAGGACACCAAACAAGTGACCGGCGGACTTTTGGCCCAGGATCGAGACATAAAGTTTGCAAGCGACACCGACCTCAAAGTTGTCACTTCAAGAGCACCAACCGAACACGAACTAAGCGACATGCGATTTGCCATGAAAGTGTGCAAATACGTGAAAAGCAACGCCGTCGTTTTCGCCAAAGACGGCTTCACTGTGGGCATCGGTGCCGGACAAATGTCCAGGGTATACAGCTCCAGAGTGGCGGCTATGAAAGCGGCTGATGCAGGTTTAACCATTAAAAGCAGCGTCATGGCCTCAGACGCCTTCTTCCCCTTCCGGGACGGCCTCGACATTGCCATTGAACACGGCGTAACGGCGGTCATTCAGCCGGGTGGTTCCAAACGGGACGACGAAGTCATTGCCGCCGCCAATGAACACGACATTGCGATGATGTTCACTGGTATGCGGCACTTTCGCCACTAAGTAAGATTAGTTAGGAAAACACGCCATGAAGGTACTCGTCATTGGATCTGGTGGGCGCGAGCACGCTCTGGCTTGGAAATTAAGCCAGTCGCCTCAAGTAACCGAGGTCTTAGTTGCTCCCGGAAACCCGGGTACAGCCAGCGAACCTAATGTGCGTAACGTTGCCGTAAGCGTTAACGATATAGCCGCTTTGGTTGAGTGCGCCAAAACCGAGAACGTGAAGCTTACCGTCGTCGGACCTGAAGATCCTCTGGTCAACGGCGTAGTGGATGCATTCACTGATGCCGGCCTTTCCTGTTTCGGACCAAGTCTGGACGCCGCGCAACTTGAGGGTTCCAAAGCCTTCATGAAAGAGTTTTTATTTCGTCACAACATTCCAACGGCGCAGTCGCAGAGTTTTTACACGCTGGAACCAGCGCTCGAATTTATTCGCGAGCGCGGTGCACCCATTGTGATTAAAACCGACGGCCTAGCCGCTGGCAAAGGCGTCATCATTGCCCAAAGCATTGAAGAGGCTGAACAAACCGTTAGACACATGCTCTCGGGCGAGTCGTTTGGCGACGCGGGCCTCCGGATTGTCGTCGAAGAGTTTCTTACCGGCGAAGAAGTTAGCTTCATTGCCATGGTCGACGGCGACAACATACTGCCACTCGCTAGCTCTCAAGACCACAAAGCTCGAGACAACGCCGATCAGGGCCCGAACACGGGCGGCATGGGTGCTTACTCACCAGCCCCCGTACTCGATGCAACACTGCACGAAAGAGTCATGAACGAAGTCATGCGTCCTACCGTAAACGGTATGGCCGCAGATGGTTACAAGTACGTGGGCTTTTTGTATGCGGGCATCATGGTCGACGGCGAAGGCAACCCAAAGGTGCTTGAGTTTAATTGCCGTTTTGGTGACCCGGAAACCCAACCTATTATGATGCGCCTCAAGTCAGATCTTGCTGAACTTTGCTTACGCGCAATGCAAGGCAAGCTCAATGAACAAGAGGCCAAGTGGGACCCACGCGTTGCCGTAGGTGTTGTTATGGCCGCTGGTGGCTATCCCAACAGCTACAATAAAGGTGACGAAATTCGCGGTATTGACCAAGCGAATCAGTCCGGCGCAAAAGTCTTTCACGCCGGTACTAAATTGGACAATGGCAAAGTGGTAACCAACGGAGGGCGCGTACTGTGCGTAACGGCACTTGGCGCAACCACAAGTGCAGCGCAGCGCAGCGCCTACGACGCTGTTAAATATATTCATTGGGACGGCGCTTATTACCGTGACGACATTGCGTACCGTGCAATTGCGCGCGAGGTATAAAATGTAGCGTTCGATACTGCGGGGCTAGCTAACCTCAGTGATTTTTCCTGCTCTTCATTCGAAGGCTCCTAACTTGTTAAATCAGCTGTGGCTGAGCCACGACTACAAAAACGTACTCCGACCCGAATGGCACTAAGTTTAAGCTTGTGTAAGAACAACTCCCCGTCATTGCGAATCTGCGCAGCGGGTGTGGCAATCTCCATCCAGTTTCTACGGATTTAATCAGTTAGGCCGCAGCGTTAAGAGATTGCCGCGCCCTTCGGGCTCGTAGTGACGTAACTCCTTCGGGCTGGCGATGACGACGTGACGGCTTCTACCCAATCCCCTTTCATGGCCACACAATCACATCCCAACACCCTCGCTAACCCCTCGGTAAGTGCCATTTGGGACAGAGTTAATTTTGAATGGTTTGCCCTGACCCCATTCGTTAGCGCGCAGCCGAGCGCCAACAGCGTTAGAATAAAAACAGGAAACCATGATAGTTCTACGGTTAAAAAGTACGATGAAGCACTACACTCGAACTATCCTCCCAGCACCTCACGAAGTAGTCAAAGACGGCCGCTGTGCTATGGGTACTTAACAATAGCCCGATTCGGCATATTAACCTCACTGATATAAAAACCCCCTTGGGCTATTTGGTACCTAACGCATGTAGCCGCCTGGAATTTGATCAATAGAAACTCGAAACAGTCGCGAAGTTTTGCAATTACTGCATCCTATCTATTCCTATTTAAACAGCTAAAGCGTTTTTTTTGTTGGTGGGTCTTTCTACTAAGGCCCGAACATTTCACCTGAATGAAATATCTGCTGTAGGATCACGGCGCCACACCGCTAGGCCCGGGCGGCAACAAAAACAAGTTAGTAATTATAAGGTAGTCAAGAAAATTAGCTGATCCATCACCGTTCAAATCGAAATCCCCCGATGTTTGAGTGTTAAAAAAGGGTACCCAAGCCGCAATATCTGCAAAATTTACAATGCCATCGTTATTGAAGTCAGGGTCACACACATTGCCGTATCCGTCGCTGTTTGTATCACGCTGATCGGGATTGGAGTGCATAGAACAGTTGTCGTTAGCGGCATGCACTCCATCTCCGTCCGTGTCGTCGATTTGAGCCAACGCATAAACAACGACGCCCGACTCAAAACTCTGCGCAAACTCAAACGGTGGCCCTACGGCAAATGTTGCCGGGTGAGAATTTGATGCGTGGATACCAAAATGCCAGCCAGGAAACCCCATTTGTTGAAACGCGATATTGGCCGGGTCAGAATCGAAATTAAAATACAATGTATCACTGGTTGCAATCGTATCTACAGGCCCGGTAAAGGCGACAAAGGAATTAGACAAATCAACGACGAAAGTATCTGTGCCGTTAAACAGCTCCAAATCCCAATTGACGATATTGTCACTTACTAACGACCCCAGCGTACCATCAGTTTCGACAAATCCGACTACCGAACCATCGTCGATGACCAAATCAACTTCATAGACCGTATTGGCCATCGCTGTCGTCGCTGCTAAAACGATTCCAATGCTCATAAGCTTAACTAGTGCCTGTCCATAAACGTGTAAGTCACTGACAAAATGAATATTTTTTGGCGATAGAATCAAAAAATCCCCTTGGTTTTGTTATGATTG